>DATHNU010000244.1:0-2325 GCA_035485695.1 Reyranella sp.
AATACGCAGCCGAAGTTGGCTTCGACGCCGTCTGCGTGAACGAGCACCATTCCAACGGCTACGGGCTGATGCCCTCGCCCAACCTGATCGCCAGCTCGCTCGCCCGCCGCACGACCGACACCGCGCTCTGCGTCATGGGCAATTCGCTGGCGCTCTACAATCCGCCGACGCGGGTCGCCGAAGAATTCGCCATGATCGACTGCATCTCGGGCGGCCGGCTGATCGCGGGCTTCCCGGTCGGCTCGCCGATGGACACCTGCTACGCCTACGGCCAGAACCCCAGCATGCTGCGCGAGCGCTATTACGAGGCGCACGACCTGGTGAAAAAGGCGTGGACGGAGAAGGAGACCTTCGCCTTCTCCGGCCGCTTCAACCAGCAACGCTACGTCAACATCTGGCCGCGACCGATCCAGAACGATCCGCATCCACCGATCTGGATCCCGGGCGGCGGCTCGATCGAGACATGGCGGTGGTGCGCGGAGATGGACTACGTCTACTGCTACCTCTCCTACTACGGCTACAAGGCCGGGCTCACGACCATGCAGGGCTTCTGGAACGAGATGGCCAAGCTCGGCAAGGACCGCAATCCCTACCGCGCAGGCTTCCTGCAGTTCGTCGGCGTGGCCGAGAGCCGCCAGCAGGCGCTCGACCTCTACAGCGAGCCGGCGGAGTATTTCTATGGCCGCTGCCTGCATGTCGATGCGCGCTTCGCGCTGCCGCCGGGCTACACGACCGAAGCGACGCAACGCGCCGGCATCGAAGGCATGATGACCAAGGCCGCCAACCTCGCCAATCCGGCGACCAAGGCGGCGCTGAAAGCCACCAACATGAAGGACATCGTCGACGGCGGCTATGTCATCATCGGCTCGCCCGACGAGGTGGTGGAGCAGATCCGCCACGTGGCGACCAGTCTCAATGTCGGCCACCTCATGCTGCTGCTGCAGTACGGCAACATGAGCAAGGGCACCACCAAGTACAACACGCGCCTGTTCGCCGAGCAGGTGATGCCCAAGGTGAAGGATCTGTTCGGCGACTGGGAAGACAAATGGTGGCCCAAGCCGCTGGCCAGGGGCCAGCGCGCGTCGGTGCCGGCCTTCCGCCCGCAGCTCGCCGCGGCGGAGTAGTCCCCATGTCGGCACCGAAGGAAGCGGCCGTCGAGGTCAACGGCTTCCCCTGCCGCGTCTGGACCAAGGGCAGCGGTCCCAAGCTCGGCTTCCTGGCCGGCCTTGGCGGCCTGCCGCGCTGGCTGCCGTTCCTCGACAGGCTCGCCGAGACACGGACGGTGATCGTGCCCTCGCTGCCGGGCTACCCCGGCGCGACCGGCCATACCGAGCTCGACACACATCTCGACTGGGTCCTGGCCGTGCGCCAGCTCATCGACAAGACCGGTCTTGCCGGCGCCGACCTGATCGGCGCCTCGGTAGGCGGCGCGTTTGCCGCCGAGATGGCGGCGATCTTCCCGGGCCACGTCCGCAAGCTCGTGCTGATCGCGCCGTTCGGCCTGTTCGACGACAAGGAGCCGGCGACCGACCCATGGGCTCAGCGCAAGGACAAGGTCGCCGGTCTGATGTGCGCCAACGGCGAGAAGTGGAACGAACTGGTCGCCGCTCCGGAAGGCGCCAATTCGATCGAATGGCCGATCGAGATGACGCGCGCCTCCGAGGCCGCGGCCCGCGCCTTCTGGCCGCTCGGCAACACCCGGCTGGAAAAGCGTCTCGGCCTGATCGCCGCGCCGACCCTGATCCTGTGGGGCGACCGCGACGCCGTCCTGCCGCCGAGCTATGCAAAGAAGTTCGCCGCGGGGATCAACGGCTCGACCCGGGTCGAAACCGTGGCCGAAGCCGGCCATCTCGCCTATCTCGACCAGCCTGACGCGGTTGCCCGGGCCGTTCTGGCGCATTTCAGCTAACAGCGCCCGATATTCGGAGCCGGCTTGGAGGTTGCGTCGGCGGTTCGGATCGCTATTGTCCGGCGCGTTAGGGGTTTTGCGAGGTAAGAGCCGATGACTATCCGTTCGATGAAGTGGGCCGCGGGCGTTTCTCTGTTTGCGGCAATGCTGGCGGTGGGGACGACACTGCCTGAGCGGCAGGCGTCGGCCCAGGTCCAGGCCGTGCCGCGCGCGGGTATTGCGTTCAATGACACGGTAACCCAACGGGTGACGATCGAGTCGGTCGACCCGGAGGGCCGCACGGTGGCCTTCCTGCTGCCCGACGGCCAGCTGGTGGCCGTGCCGGTCGCCGATAGCGTCGCCAATCTTGCCGCCATCCAGGATGGCTCGATGGCCAACGTCACCTACAATCAGATCGTGACGATCCTGAACCTGCG
>DATHNU010000245.1:0-2470 GCA_035485695.1 Reyranella sp.
GTTGCGGTGCAGGTTCTGGAAGTCCGGCCCATGGCGCGGCCCGCCCATGTCCATGTCGCCGGCGCCCGGCGGCATCTCGACCTTGATGCAGTTGGCGCCCCAGTCGGCGAGATAGCGCACGGCGGTCGGGCCGGCGCGCACCCGCGTCAGATCGAGCACGGTAAAACGGGCAAGCGGTCCTGCGGTCATGGTCTCACTCTGGGTTGGGAAGACTACTCTACCCGTACCATGGCGGCGGGATCGATCTCCAGCCAGACCCTGCTGCCGATTTCGAAAACCGTACCGGGACCCGTAGAAACACGCAGCGGCTTCGCGGCGCCCAGCGGCCTGACCTGATAATCCCAATATTCGCCGAGATAGGACCGCCCTGCGATCTCTGCCTCGACAGCCAGCGCGCTGCCGTTCGGTTGCTGGGTAGCCAGGCCGATCGCCTGAGGGCGCAGCGAATACAGCAATTCGCCCGTCCCGTTCGCCCCTTCCAGCAACGACGTGGCGGCCGAGAAACCGTCGAACCGCACCTCGCTGGCCTGCCGCGCCCCTGCGAGGAAATTCGTCCGGCCGATGAAGCCGGCCACGAACCGGCTCTTCGGCCGGCTATAGAGCACGTGTGGCGCATCGATCTGCTCGATCCGCCCCTTGTTCATCACCACGATGCGGTCGGAGGTCACCATCGCCTCGGACTGGTCATGCGTGACGTAAACCGTGGTGATCTTGAACTCGTCGTGCAGGCGGCGGATCTCGAAACGCATCTCCTCGCGCAGGTTGGCGTCGAGGTTGCTGAGCGGCTCGTCGAGCAGCAGCACCTCGGGCTCGACCACGATGGCGCGGGCCAGCGCCACGCGCTGCTGCTGGCCACCAGACAGCTCCGCCGGATAGCGCCCTTTCAGCCCGCGCATCTGGACGACATCGAGGATTCTGTCGACCCGGCGATCGATCTCTGCGCTCGCGAACTTGCGGACCTGCAGGCCGAAGCCGACATTCTCGCCCACCGTCATGTTCGGCCAGATGGCGTAGCTCTGGAAAATCATCGACATGCGCCGCTTTTCCGGCGGCACGACGCCCGACGGCGTGGAGATGGTTTGGCCGTCGAGCTCGATCGTGCCGGATGTGGGCGGCATGAAGCCCGCGATCATACGGAGCGTCGTGGTCTTGCCGCAGCCCGATGGCCCCAGCAGGGAAACGAATTCGCCCTTCTGCAGCTCCAGCGAGAAGTCCTTCACGGCCTCGACGGCGCCAAAGCTCTTGGTGATGTTGCCGAGGACGAGCTTGCTCATGTCGCGGTGCGCCTCAGCATGAAGTCCCGTCCCAGCGCGCGCTGGCCGATCCAGAGCAGCGGCAGGGTCAGCACCTGGAGAAGCAGCGCCAGGGCGGCGAGGTATTCGAAATTCCCCTCCTCACTCATGTCGAAGATCATCACCGACACGACCTTGGTTCCCGGACCGTAGAGGAAGATCGCCGACGACAGCTCGCGCGTCGCCGGGATGAAGATCAGCAGCCAAGCGCCCAGCAGGCTGCGCTTGAGCAGCGGCGCCACGACGCGGCGCAGCGCGGTGATGCGGTTGCCGCCCAGGATGCGCACCGCCTCCTCCATCTCCGGGTTGATGCTGCGCATCGCCGCACTGTTGTTCACATAACCGATCGGCAGGAAGCGCGTGGTGAAGGCCAGGATCAGGATCAGCGCCGTGCCGTAGAGGGCAGCGGCGGTGGCGCATAGGCAGCATAAAAGCCGATCGCCAGGACGACGCCCGGGATCACGAAGGGCGCGATGCACAGGAACCCCAGGACACCGCTGAACGGCACCAGCCGGCGCGTCACGATATAGGCCACGCCCAGAGTGATGATCACGCCGGCGGTGGCTGCGGCGCCGGCAAACAGGAAGGCGTTGATCACCGACTGGGCCGCGGTCGCATGCTCGAACAGAACGAAGTGGAAATTCCTGAGCGAAATGTTGTCGAGCGCGAAGCCGCGGCCCCAAGCCTTGGCGAAGGCTGCCTGCAACAGGAAGAGATAGGGCAGGAAGACCGAGAGCGTCGCTACGAACATGGCGTAGCCGAACATCGCCCAGCGCCAGCGTCCGAGCTCGATCGGCCGGCGTTCGCCGCCCTTGCCGGTGAGCGAGACGAAGCCCTTGCGGTGCGTCATCAGGCGCTGCACCAGGATCAACATCACGGTGACGCCGAGCAGCGGCATGGCATAGGCCGCCGCCACCTCGACCCGCACCGGATTGCCGAAGAACTGGAAGAGCTGGGTGGTCGCCACGTTGAAGCGAGCGGGAATCGCGATCATCGCGGGCGATGCGAACAGGGCGATGGCTTCGAGGAAGCAGATGATCAGTCCGCCCAGGATCGCCGGCAAGGCGAGCGGCAGGGTGACCCGCCGCATGGTACGCCATGTTCCCGCGCCCAGGATGTTGGCGGCGTCCTCCATCTCCGAGGACACCAGTTCGAGGGCGGCAGAGGTGAAGATGAAG
>DATHNU010000246.1:0-10522 GCA_035485695.1 Reyranella sp.
CTTCCCTGCGAGTTCGGCCCTTGTCATCGCGGTACTCGTCATTGCGGTTCCAGCTTGGCGGCGTCGATCACCTTCTTCCATTTGATGTTCTCGGCCACCATGTGTTTCGCGAGCTCCTCGGACGAGCCCCCCAGCTCCGAAGCTCCGGCATCGCGGATGCGCTTGATAACGTCGGGCGACTTCGAAGCCTTCACCAGCTCGTCGCTCAGCTTCTTCACGATTTCGATTGGCGTGCCGGCGGGCGCCGCCACGTACCACCACGGCGCCGCATCGAAGCCGGGGAAGCCCTGCTCGGCGATGGTGGGGACGTCGGGCAGCGCGAACCAGCGCTTGGCCGAGCTGACGCCCAGCGCCCGCACCGTGCCCGACTGGATATGCGGCAGGTAGGGCGGCAGGTTGTCCATAGTGCTGGGAATGTGGCCCGCCAGCAGGTCCTTCAGCACCAGCGCGCTACCGCGATAGACGACATGTTCGACCCGGAAGCCGGCCAATGATTCGAAATATTCCATCGCCAGGTGGCCGGTGCCGCCCACGGCCGGCGAGCCGAAGCTCACCTTGTTGTCGCCCTGCGTCTTGCAGTACTCGACATATTCCTTGGCCGTCTTGACCGGCAGCTTCGGGTCGACGGCGAGCACGTTGGCGACCTCGCCGAACAGCGCCACCGGCGCGAAGCTCTTCACGCTGTCGTAGGGCATGTTCTTGTAGAGATACTGGTTGGTGACGGCGGTGCCGACCGTGCCCAGCAGCAAGGTGTAGCCGTCGGGCGGCGCATGGGCCACGACCTCCGCGCCGACATTGCCGCCGGCCCCGCTCTTGTTGTCGACGATCACCGTCTGGCCCCACGCCTCGGCGAGATGCTGGGCGGCGATGCGGCCTAAAAGGTCGGTCGTGCCGGCCGGCGCGAAGGGCACCACCATGCGAATCTGTTTGCTGGGATAGGACGACTGCGCCCAGCCGTGGCGCGCCAGCATCGGTGCAACAAGCGTGCCGGCCATCGCCATGCGGCGATGGATCATCTTGGTCATGGAATGCTCCCTGTCTTCGGGCGACTATATCGTCGGCTCAAGGGGAGACAAACGTGACAGCACCGCTGACCGGCTATGCCGACCGCATCTCGGTACGGGCCGGCGAAAAGATCGCCTTCAAGGTTTCGAGCGCGGGCCCGGGCCCGTATCACGCCATGCTGGTGCGCATCATCCGTGGCGATCCCAATCCCGGCGGATTGCCGACCAAACTCGAAGATCAGTCCGAACTGTTCGACGGCCGCTTCGCCTCGCGCCAGCAGCACGCCTGGCCCGGCTCCTATGCGCTGATCGGGGGCGCCAGGGACGTGACGCTGCAGGGCGCGCTCGCGGTCGAGGCGCTGATCTGGCCGACCCTGCCCGAAGACGGGCCGCAGACCGTGATCTCGCGGCGCGATCCCGCGACAGGTGCGGGCTTCGCGCTGGTGCTGACACAGGACGGCATGGCGCTGGAATGCGGCGATGCGCGCGTCGTGGTGGGCAAGAAACTGCGCTCGCGCGTCTGGTATCGCGTGTGGGCCAGCGCCGATCCCGCGACCGGCATGCTGCGCGTGGGCCAGCAGCCATTGAAGCGCGCCTTCGCCGTTGACGACGAGGGCGAGGCCAATGCCACGGCGCCTTCCCTCGCCTTCGACGCGCCACAGCCCATCCTGATCGGCGCCGAGGCAGCGGGCGACCGTCCGGCGCAACGCTGCTTCAACGGCAAGATCGAGGCGCCGCGCATCGCGGGCGTGGCGGCGTGGGACTTCGCGCGCCGCATGGCCACCATGGAGATCGAGGATAACGGGCCGAACGGGCTGCACGGCAGCTTGGTGAACCTGCCGACCCGCGCCATGAAGGGCGCGTCGTGGACCGGCGAGGAGCGCGACTGGAAGGCAGCGCCTCATCAATACGCCGCCATCCATTTCCACGACGACGACCTGCACGATTGCGGCTGGGCCGACGATTTCAGCTTCACGATTCCCAAGGACATGCGAAGCGGCGTCTACGGCATCCAGCTGCGCTGCGGGCCGCATCGCGATGTCATCCCCTTCTTCGTGCGCCCGCAGATCGGCAAGCCGCGCGGCAAGGTCTGCTACATCGCCTCGACCTTCACCTATCAGGTCTACGCCAATTTCTCGCGGGGCGTCTTCGACGAGGCGTTCCGCAAAAGGGTCGCCGACTGGAAGGCCGCCGCCAACAATCCCGACGACCACAAGGATTACGGCCTCTCGACCTACAATTTCCACCGCGACGGCTCGGGCGTGGCCTACTCTTCGCACTTGCGGCCGATGCTGAGCTGGCGGCCCGACTATCTCACCTTCAACGACGCGGCGGGCTCGGGCCTGCGCCACCTGCCGGCCGATACGCACCTCACCGGCTGGCTCGACCGCATGGGCATCGCCTACGACGTCGTCACCGACCACGATCTGCATGACAAGGGCGCGGAGATCCTGGCGTCATACAAGGTGGTGATGACCGGCACGCATCCGGAATATCACACCGAGCGCACGCTGGACGCGCTGCAGGCCTACACCGAAAACGGCGGCCGGCTTATGTATCTCGGCGGCAACGGCTTCTACTGGCGGGTGGCGTTGTCGGACGCCGTGCCGGGCGCCATCGAGGTGCGCCGCACCGAGGGCGGCATCCGCACCTGGCCGGCCGAGCCCGGCGAGTATTACCACGCCTTCGACGGCGCCTATGGCGGCCTGTGGCGGCGCTCCGACCGGCCGCCCAATCTTCTGTGCGGCATCGGCTTCTCGAGTCAGGGCACATTCGTGGGCGATTCCTATCGCCAGACGCCGGCGGCGCGCGACAACCATCATGCCTGGGTCTTCGAGGGCGTGAAGGACGAACTGTTCGGCGGCTACGGCTTCTCGGGCGGCGGCGCGGCGGGCTTCGAGCTCGACCGCCTCGACCACCGTCTGGGCAGTCCGCTCAACGCCGTAGTGCTCGCCTCGTCCGAAGGCCACGACCGCAAGAACTTCGTCGTCGTCCACGAGGAGCGGCTGGGCTTCACCACCACCATCCCCGGCCAGACGCTGGAGGAATTGATCCGCGCCGACATGACCTACATCGAGAAGCCGAAAGGTGGCGCAGTGTTCTCGGTGGGCTCCATCACCTATTGCGGCAGCCTGCCGCACAGCAAGTTCGACAACGACGTTTCACGACTCACCTTCAACGTGGTGAACCGCTTCGGCGAGCTGGGGTTGAAGTGGCCGTTCTGAAGACGACCCTTTTACGTGTCATGTTCCTCTCCCCCTTGGGGGAGAAGTTAGGTGAGGGCGTAGCCATGGGTGTGACCCCCTCACCCAGCCTCTCCCCTTTGGGGGAGAGGAGCATGAAAAAGGGTCAGCCCGTCTTGGCCTTCGCCTTTGCCTCGGGCGTCAGCGTCGCCAGCAGATCCCTGCAGCCGGCTTCGATCGCGTCGAGCGCGCGCTCGTAATCACGCACGCCGCCGCCATAGGGGTCGGCCACATCGGTGCCGGCGAACATTTGCAGCCGCCCGACGAGCTCGCGCGGCGCCAGCCGCCGCAACAGGGTCATGTGGCCGCGATCCATCGCCAGCACATGGTCGAAGCGGGCGATGTCGGCGGCCGCGACCGGGCGTGCCCGCAGGCCGGAGATATCATAACCGCGACGCGCCGCGGCCTCGATGGCGAGCCGTGACGGCGGCTCGCCGGCATGACCGCCATAGGTGCCCGCGGAATCGATGGTGAAGGCCGCTTCGAGGCCGGCATCGCGTGCCATGTCGCGGAACACGCCCTCGGCCGTGGGCGAGCGGCAGATGTTGCCGGTGCAGACGAAGAGAACCCCGATGGTCATGGCCTCACACCCTAGCACGGGGCTAGATTGGCCGGCATGCATCAGGATTTCCTGCCTGCCGGAATCGTCGTCCTGACCGGGGCGGGCATCTCCAAGGAAAGCGGCATCGACACCTTCCGCGACAAGGACGGGCTGTGGAACCGGGTAAACCTCGAGGACGTCGCCACCATCGAAGCCTGGCATCGCGACAAGAAGAAGGTGCTCGATTTCTACAACGAGACCCGCAAGATGTTCCGCGCCGCCCATATCGCGCCCAATGCCGCCCACAAGGCGCTGGCGCATCTCGAGCAGAAATACGACGGCGAGGTTACCATCGTGACCCAGAACATCGATCCCCTGCACGAGCAGGCGGGCTCGCGGAACGTGATCCATATGCATGGCCGCGACGGCGAAATCCGCTGCATGCATTGCGGCACCGTGTTCGCCTCCGACGTCGACCTCACGCCCCAGTCGGTCTGCGCCCACTGCAAGACGGTGGGTGAACTCCGGCCAAACATCGTGTGGTTCGGCGAGATGCCGATACACATGGACGAGATCAACGCCGCCCTGGAACGCTGCGGCCTGTTCGTGGCGATCGGCACCTCGGGCGAGGTCTATCCGGCGGCGGGCTTCGTGCTGCAGGCGCGCCGCCGGTCGCACGTCCACACCGTCGAGCTCAACCTGGAGCCGACCGACAACCAGCCGCTGTTCCAGGAACACATCTATGGCCCCGCCACCCGGATCGTGCCGCCCTATGTCGAGCACGTCCTCAAGCGTGGCTGGCCTCAGTAGGGAGGAAATCATGCCCGACATGCCGACCAACATGATCAAGCAGCCGCACGGCGCCGAGCACATCGCGCCCGATGCGCACGGCCAGAATTTTTATGCCATCGACCGGCAGTTCCAGGACCTGCTGTCGCTCTACCTGGAACCCGGCCTCGGCGCCGCGATGGCTCCGCATTTCGAGCGGCTGGGCGCGCTCGCCGGCAATCGTCTCGACGAGCTTGCCATGGTGGCCGACAAGCATCCGCCGGTGCTGCAGCCGCGCGACCGCTTCGGTCGCGACGAGGACTGGATCGACTACCACCCCGCCTACCGCGAGATGGAGAGGATCGCCTTCGAGGAATTCGGCATGCATGCCATGACCCACCGCGCCGGCGTGCTGGGCATGACCGAGCCCGCCCATCCGCTGGTGAAATACGGCATCACCTACCTCTTCGTTCAGGCCGAGTTCGGCCTGATGTGCCCGGTCTCGGTGTCCGACACCTCCAACTTCATCATCAAGCGCTTCGGCTCGCCGGCGCTGAAGAAACTGCTGCTCGACCGGCTGCTCAGCCAGGATCCGGCTGTCATGCTCAAGGGCACGCAGTTCATGACCGAAAAGGCCGGCGGCTCCGATGTCGGCGCGCTCGAGACCGAGGCCGAGCGCATCGGTGTCGGCGCCGACGGCATCGAGCGCTGGAAGCTTTTTGGCCAGAAATGGTTCTGCAGCCATGCCGATGCCGATGTCGCCGTCCTGCTGGCGCGGCCGCGCGGCGCCGCCCCCGGCACGAAGGGCCTCGGCATGTTCGCCCTGCCGCGGCGACTGGAGGATGGCAGCCGCAACAGCTATCGGATCGTGCGACTGAAAGACAAGCTCGGCACGCGCTCCATGGCCTCGGGCGAGATCATCCTGGACGGCGCCACCGCCTATCTCGTGGGTGACGTGACCCAGGGTTTCAAGCAGATGATGGAGCAGGTGAATCTGTCACGGCTCAGCCACGGCGTGCGCGCGGCCTCGATGATGCGGCGCTGCCTCAACGAGGCGATGGTGGTGGCGCGCAACCGCCGCGCCTTCGGCCATGCCATCGGCGACTACCCGCTGCTGCGCCGCCAGCTGATGAAGATCATGCTGCCGACCGAGCAGGCGCTGTCGATGTACGCCTTCTCGGCCGACACGATGGGCCAGGCGAATGCGGGCGACAAGGAAGCCGCCAACCTGCTGCGCATCCTCACGCCGGTCTACAAGTTCCGCGCCTGCCGCGACAACATCCCGGTCGCCAGCCACGCGCTCGAAGTGCGCGGCGGGCTGGGCTACATCGAGGAATGGGTGACCGCCCGCCTGGCGCGCGATGCACAGATCGGCACCCTGTGGGAAGGCACCTCGAACATCAACGCGCTCGACGTGGTCCAGCGTGCCGTCGGCAAGGCCGGCGGCCACAAGACGCTGTCGGCCGCGCTCAAGGACAAATACGAGCGCTCATCCTCGTTGCCCGGCCAGTACAAGGGCCTGCTGGGCGCCACGCTCGATCGGGTCGAGCGTTTCGTCGAGGCGGTGGCGGCCGATCCCAAGCAGGAGAAGCGCTGCCGGCTGGCTGCCGGCGCGCTCTACCACGCCACCACGGCGGCGCTGATGGCCTGGGAAGGCGCCACGCTGGGCGCGCAGGGCGGCGACGCGCGCCGTCTCCTGCTGTCGCGGCTGGTGATCGAGCATCGGCTGGCACCGCAGGACCCGCTGTCGCTCACCGAGACCTCGTGGGAGCAGGAAGCGATGGACCTGCTGCTGCAGGACAAGCCCGTCCCCCTTTCCAAAGCCATCGCCCTGGTAGGCTGACCATGACCTGGAACCTCGACACAGCCCTGGTGACGACCTTTACGCTGGTGCGCGACAATTTCGCGGCGTTCTTCGCCGTGGCGCTGCTCTTCAACGCGCCGTCGCTGATCATCGGATTCGTCGATGACGGGTTTGCCTTGGCGCTGGTGGTGGGCATTGTCGCCCATATCCTGCTGACCGTGTGCCTTACCGTGGGCGCCATTCAAGCCATGGCGGGCGCGCGACCCAGCTTCACCCTCCTGGTGCAGCAGATCAAACGGCCCGACCTCGGCAAACTGCTGGCGCTTGGCATCGCCCAGAACGTCGTGATCATGCTGGGCCTGATGGCGTTCATCGTGCCTGGCCTCTACGTGCTCAGCCTTTGGATGGTGGCGATGCCCGCCCTCATCGTCGAGCGATCGACCGTGGGGGGCGCGCTCGACCGCAGCGCGGCGTTGACCCGCGAGCGGCGGTGGCTGGTGCTGGGGATCTTCGTGCTCGTAGCCATACCCGCCATTCTCGTGGTCGAGATCCTGGGCGCCCTAACCGGCATTGCCATCGTGACCTGGCTTTTGGAAGCGGCGCTGTCGACCGTCCTCGTCAGCCTGACGGTGGTGTTCTATGCCCTGCTGCGCGGCGAGAAGGAAGGCGTGAAGCCTCAGCAGATCGCTGCCGCCGTCGGCTAGGCTGCTCCGCCCTACTCGGCGGCAATCCTCGCTCCCTGGAAGGCTGGCATGACGTCTTTCGCGAACCAACGCAGTTGATCGCTGAATTCCGCAGGCGGCAGTCCTTCAGCCCAGTGGACCATGAAATCCTCAAGCCCGGGGTACTTGGCTTCGATCGATTTGATGCCGTCGATGACCTCGGCCGGCGGCCCGCAGAACCAGGCCTTCTGCTTCACGCCGTCACGGATCGAGGGGATCGATGCTGGCGCGCCCGGCGTGCCCCAGGTGCGGCCCTGCTCGTCGGCATAGCGCACGAAGCCGAACGGCGCGAACCACTTGTAGCGCTCGTCGTGGGCCGGCTCGACACGCTTGATCGCCTCTTCCTGGCTGCCGGCGAGGTAGAGACCGGCGCCCCAGATCATGTCCTCGCCGAGCTGCTTGGGCCGGCCGTGGCGGGCGCAGGCGGCGTGGTACTCGCGCACGACATTGTCGAGGATCCTTTCGCCGTTCAGGTCGACCATGGCCTTGAGCCCATAGCGGGCCATCATGTCGATGGTCCGGCCGCTGGCGATCGGCATCCAGACATCGACCGGCAGGTGCTTGGGCCGCGGCACCATGGTGATGTCCTTCAGCCGGTAGCCTCGGTAGTCGACCGGCGGCGGACACTCGAAGTACTTGCCCTTGAAGTGGAAGGCCTCTTCGTTGAAGCACTGCAGCAGGAGCTGAAGCTGCTCCTCGAAGTATTCGCGGTTGGCCTCGGCATCGAGGAGCGGTGCGCCGAAAGTTTCGACCTCGCGACTGTGATAGCCGCGGCCGACGCCCATGATCACGCGGCCGTCGGTCACGATGTCGGCCATCGCGTAGTCTTCGGCCAGCCGGATGGGATGCCACATCGGCAGGACGTTGAAGGCGCAGCCGAACCTCAAGCGCTTGGTCTGGGTGGCGAGCCACAGGCCGAGCTGCACCAGGTTGGGCAGGCATTCGTAGCCTTCGCGCTGGAAGTGGTGCTCGGCCGTCCACAGCGCGTAGTAGCCGAGGTCATCCATGAGCCGGGCCACTTTGCGCGTCGTTTCAAAAACCTCGCTCAGGCGCTGGTTGGGATAGCGGCGCTCGTCGGCGGGCGTTCCCTTGAGACCGACATTGTCGAGCTCGATCTGGCCGACATACAGAACGTGGAATCGCTTGATCATGTGATCCGCTCCCCAACGATGCCGATGCAGGCTAGCGCGCGGAAGGATGCAGGACAATGCGCCCGCCGCACGGCCGCGCTCCTCCCGGCTCATGATCAAGCGGCAGGTGCCTCTTCGTCGTTAGGGAAGAAGCAGGGTGAGCGCGCACCCCGGTCGACTTATCGGCGCAGGACCTCTTCAGTGTGCTCACCCAGCAGCGGCTCGCGGTAGAGCGGGCGTGAGGGCTCGTTCTTGAAGCGCACGACGGGGGCGAAATGCTGGCGGCCGTCGTCGCCGGTCACGATCATGCCGCGCTTCAGAAGGTTCGGATCCGCGATCGCCTCGGGCAAGGTGTTGACCGGCCCGTAGCAGAGGTCGAGCTTGTCGAGCCAAGCCATCCAGTGCGCCAACGGTTTCGCGCGGAAGGTCGCGGCGAGGAATTCCTTCACTGGCTTCTGGTGGGCGCCTGGCCATTCGCAAAGCGGCGCCATCTCCGGTTTGCCCAATGCGCCGAGCAAATTCCGGATGAACTTCATCTCCTGGCCCGCCAGAACGAGCTGGCGGCCATCGGAGGTGTCGTAGGTCCGGTAGAAGGCCGAGCCACCGGTGGTGCGCTGCTGCTTGACATCGGGCTGCATGCCCTCGGTGAAGGCTTCGCCCACCACATTGGCGCACGAGGCCATCAGTGCCTCGTGCATCGAGATGTCGATATAGTCGCCCCTTCCGGTCGTCTGGCGGCGCAGCAGCGCCATCAGCACACCGCTCAAACCGTGCAGGCCGCTCACCAGGTCGGCGATCGGGATGCCCGGCACGGCGGGCCTGCCATCGTCGCCAAGGGTGAGCGACAGCACGCCGGTCATCGCCTCGAGCGCGAGATCGTGCGCGGCGCGGCCGGGATAGGCGCCGTCCTGGCCGAAGGCGCTGATCGAGCAGTAGACGATGCCGGGATTCTTCTCGCTCACCGCCTCGTAGCCGACGCCGAAGCGCTGGGCGACGCCGGGCCGGAAGGATTCGACCAGCACGTCGGCCTCGCAGGCCAGCCGGAACAGCTCGGCCCGACCCCGCGCGCTCTTGAGGTCGAGCACGACGCTCTTCTTGCCGCGTCCCATGTTGCGGAAGAACACCGAGGTGCGTCGATCGGGTGGACGGATGTGCCGGCCTGGATCGCCCTCGCCCGGCGGCTCGACCTTGATCACGGTGGCGCCGTGATCGGCCAGCGACGTGGTGAGATAGGGTCCCGGGAGGAACCACGAGAGGTCGACGACCTTCAGTCCTTCGAGTTTCATCTGGCTTTGCCCAACAGCTTGTCGTTGTCCGCGCCGAGCGGCGAACAGGCGGCCTGCGCCGGCCGTTCGCCGTCGATGCGCAGTGGGTTGGCGATGACGCGCAGGCTGCCCTTCACCGGATGCGGCACGGTCGAGACCATGGCCGCCTTGCGCGCAAAGTCGCTGTCGAGCGCCTGGTCCAGCCGGTAGACCGGCGCCGCCGGCAGGAGACCGTTGAACTTTCCCAGCCATTCCGCTGTCGTGCGCGTGCGGAACGTCGGATCGAGCGCTTCGGTAAGCGCGGCACGGTTCACGGCGCGGGTGTTGGGATCGGCAAAGCGTGGATCGGCCAAAAGTTCATCGCGGGCCATCGCCTTGACCAGCGACAGCCAGAACTTCTGGGTCATGCACATGATGAAGATCCAGCCGTCCTTGGTGGGAAAGGTCTGGACCGGCGCCAGCGAGAGGTGCGCGCTGCGCGGCACCCGGGGCGAGACGTCGCCCTCATTGAGATACCAGACGCCGGGATAGGTGAGCTGATGCATGGCCACGTCGTAGAGGCACGTCTCGACGTCACAGCCCTCGCCCGTCGCACGTGCGCGCAGCAGGCAGCTCAGCAGGCCGACGATACCCGTCAGGCCGCTCATGCTGTCGATCATCGACACACCGACGCGGGTCGGCGGGCCGTCGGGCTCGCCGGTCAGCTCCATCAATCCGGCTTCGGCCTGCATCAGGAAATCGTAGCCCGGCCAGTCCTTGCGTTCGTTGGCGCGGCCGTAGGCCGAGATGTGCAGGCAGACGATCGAAGGCTTCAGATGTTTCAGACTCGCATAGTCGATGCCGAGCTTGGCCGGCTGCGTGCCGCGCAGGTTGTTGACCACGCAGTCGGCGGTCTTCACCAGCACCTCGAACTGCCGCCTGCCCTCCGTCGCCTTGATGTCGAGGGTCACGCTCTTCTTGCCGAGGTTCCAGGCCTGGAAATATTCACTGTCCGCCGTTCCGAGCTTGTAGGGGCCTACATGGCGCGACGGATCGCCATCGGGGG
>DATHNU010000247.1:0-5891 GCA_035485695.1 Reyranella sp.
CACGGTCGACCAGAGCAGGAAGATCGTGCGATCGGAATAGCCCGCCTTGCGCAGCATGGTGGCGCTGGCCGCCGCTTCGGGGATGCCGCCCAGGAAAATGCCGAGGATGAGGGTGAGCGACAGGGTCTCGAAGCCCGCGAACTTGGCGCCGATCACCAGGCAACCCGGGATGGTGTCGAGGATGTTGCCGAAGACGATGGCAAGTCCAGCCCCTTTGCCCTGCTTGGCTTCCTGCAGGAGCCTGTGCTCTTCGCTGCGGCTCAGCCGGTCGACGCTCTCGCGCGCCGTCTGCACCCACAGCGCCGGGTTGACGTCGCCGCTGCGCAAGTTGGCGATGGCGCGCTCGTGGCTCAGCTTGCGCACCTGTTCGTCGAGGAAGGGGTCCTCGGCTAAAAGCCTTTCGAAATCGTCTTTGCCGATCGTGAGCAGCCGGGTGTCGGTCTTGGCGCGAATGGTGGCGGTGCGCGTGCCTTCGCTCAGCAGCGCCATTTCGCCAAACGCCTGGCCGTCGCCCAGTTCCGCGAGCGTGCGCTGGTCGCCGCCGTTCAGCACTTCGACGACGCCCTGTGCAACAATATAGAGAGCATCGCCCGGATCACCGGTGCGGAACACGATCTCGCCGGCCCTCGCCTCACGCTCCTGGACGCGATCGAGCAACGGTTCGATCTGCTCGGGCGGCAGATGGCGCAGCAGGTCGCATTTCGACAACAGAGCGAGCTTTTCGCCGACGGCCTGGCGCTTACGGTCCAGGGCGTATTCCAGAAAGCGCGACGGATAGCGAAGGGCGCCGCCCTTCTGCTCGAGGAACAGCGAGGTGACGTAGTAGATGACCGCGCCGACGGCGAAGCCACCGGCGATCGACACCCAGGCGCCGCGCACGCTGGCGCCGTGCCTGACGAGATCGTACGCACCCTCGAAGCCGAGCTCGATGGCCAGGGCGGCGATCAACGAACCGGCAGCAAAGGCGAGCACGCCGGCCAACAGCTTCTTGGGGAACGGAAGATAGAGCCCGAGGACCGCGCCCAGCATGACCGAACTGGTCGTCACGAGGCCGAGCAGACCAACCGCCACGAGTGCGCTGAGAGAGTGGCCACCCGTCGTCATAAGGACCTCCGAAAGACCTCGGAGCGTCCGTCCCCCGCCATGGAAATACTCATAGAGGCCGGAGCGCAGAGCGACGGTAAGAACGACGACTCCGGCAAGGCAGAGGAGGGTCGCAGCCAGGCGACCGATCCTGGAGAATCCTTGGGCTGCCGTTCGTTCGCGCAGATGAACGCTGCTGACGGTCATCGCTTTCTCCTAGGCGGCCCGCGACCTGACGGGCGGGCCACCGGAATCGACCCGCACCGCTGTCGCCTCCTTCTCTCTCGGCAGGACCGCCTGCAGCACTTTGGCGAGTTTCATGTCGGCCATGGCGCCGAGCGGCGTCAGCGGCAGTCGCAGCCCGTCGACCATCAATCCGAGGCGATGCAGCGCGCGCTTGATCGGGATCGGATTGGCCTCGAGAACCAGCGCCGCATGCAGCGGCGCCAGGATGCCCTCGAGCCGAGCGACGGCTTCGGTCTCCCTCCGATCGCAAGCTTTGTGAAGCGCCGCTGAGAGCGCGGGCGTCACGTTGGCGGTCACCGAGATGCAGCCGTCGCCGCCGGCCAGGCGATGGACGGCCTGCGTGGCGTCGTCGCCGGACAGCAGCAGCAGCCGATCGGCGAGGCGCCAGCGCAGCCGTGCCATGCGCTCGATGTCGCCCGTCGCATCCTTCAGGCCGACGATGCGGGGCAGTTCCGCCAGACGCTCGATCGTGGCATCGGCCAGAGGGCGGGCGATGCGTGTTGGCCCGTCGTGAAGGATGATCGGTATCCCGACAGCGTCGTGGATCGCCTGGAAATGCGCGATCAGCCCAGCCTGGGTCGGCTCCAGACAATAGGGCGCGGTGCAGAGCAACGCCTGCGCGCCCGCCAGTTCGGCGGAGCGTGCAAGTTCGACGGAAGCTTGCGTACTGTTGTTGCTGCCGGCGCCGGCGATCACCGGCACGCGCCCGGCGGCGGCGGCCACGGTCCGCTCCACGATGCGATGATGTTCGCCAGGCGTCAGCAACGGCGCCTCGCCGGTCGGGCCGCAGGGCACAAGGGCGGCGGTGCCGTGATCGATCTGGCGATGGCACAGTCTTTCGAGCGCGGGAAAATCCACGGCGCCGCCGCGGAATGGCGTTGGCAGCGCCACGCACGGCCCGTGAAGCTTGAAGACCTTGTTGCCCATGGCACTCCTCGTTATGCGGCCTTTGCTTCAGCGCGAATGCCGCTCGCTGTTGGCGCTGGTGGCCGCCGGGTCGGCGGTGGGCGCGCAACCGAAATAGATCCGGCACTTCGAGTGCCACGAGCTTGAATCGCTGGCCTTTTCGACGGGAGCGCTCGTCAGTTTGATGTCGACACAGAACAGCGCGAGCGAGAGCACTGCGATCTTGATCAGACTGGCGATAATCGGCATCGGTCGCGTCCTGCGGTGGACGCTCCACTACCTAAATAGAACGATATATGATTTCGAGAAGGGCCCGCTGCGCTCGGTATAGGCGTCGTATATGAAACCGCGTGTCGACGGCCCGGGCCGCTAGATCTCGATCCGGCTGCCCAGTTCGACCACGCGGTTGGCCGGCAGGCCGAAGAAGTCGCCGGCGCTCGAGGCCAGGCGCGCCAGAGTCAGGAACAGCTTCTGCTGCCAGCGCGGCAGCAACGGTCGACTGGCGCCGACGAAGCTGTTGCGGCCGATGAAGTAGGAGGTCCGCATCGGATCGAACGGCACGCCCTTGTCGGCCAGACGCCCGAGATCGCGCGGCACATCGGGCTGTTCCATGAAGCCGTAGCGCAGCACCACCCGGTGCACGCCCTTGCCGAGATGGGTGATCTGGGAGCGCTGGTCCGCCGCCACGTAGGGCTCGTCCGGCACCTCGACGGTCAGCAGCACGACGTGCTCGTGCAGCACTTCATTGTGCTTGAGATTGTGCAGCAGGCAGTTGGGGGCGTTGCCCGAGAACGCCGTGAGGTAGACGGCGGTACCCTGCGGGCGGTGGACGCGGCCCGGGCCGATGCTGTCGAGCAGGGACTCGATCGGCAAGGAGCCTTCGTTCTCGCGTTTGCCGACGGCGAGACGGCCCTGCAGCCAGGTCCACATAGCGGTGAAGATTACGGCGGCGATGACGAGCGGCACCCAGCCGCCGTCGAGGAACTTCAGCATGTTGGCGGAGAACAGCGTGAGGTCGACGATCAGGAAGCCGGAGAACACCGGTATGACCAGAGCCCAGCTCCATTTCCAGCCGCGCACCGCCAGCGCCAGGACCAGGATGGTGGTCATCAGCATGGTGCCGGTGACGGCGATGCCGTAGGCGGCGGCGAGGTTGGTCGACGACTTGAAGGACATCACCAGGGCCACGACGCCGGCCAGCAGCAGCCAATTCACCGCCGGCACGTAGATCTGGCCGAACTCGCTGGCCGAGGTGTGCTGGACCCGCACGCGCGGGCTCAGGCCCAGCAATGCGGCCTGTTGCGCCATCGAGAAGGCGCCGGAGATGGTGGCCTGCGAGGCGATCACGGTGGCGATGGTAGCGAGCGCCACCAGCGGAAAGAGCGCCCAGTCCGGCGCCAGGCGGAAGAAGGGATTCTCCAGCGCGCTTTCATCGGTCAGCAGCAGCGCGCCCTGGCCGTAATAATTGGCGAGCAGCGCCGGCAGCACCAGCCACAGCCAGGCGCGGCGGATGGGTTCGCGGCCGAAATGACCCATGTCGGCATAGAGCGCTTCCGCGCCGGTCACTGCGAGCGTCACGGCACCCAGGGCGAGGAACGTGACGATGCCGTGATGCAGGGCGAATCCGAGTGCGTGATGGGGCAGGAATGCCGTCAGGACCTGCGGCGCCTCGACGATCTGGCGCACGCCCAGCACGAACAGCGCGCCGAACCAAAGAAGGGTGATCGGCCCGAACCAGCGACCGACGCCCGCGGTGCCGAAATGCTGGACAGCGAACAGCGCCACCAGGACGCCGAGCGCGATGGGCACCACCAGCGGCTGCAGGGCCGGGGTGGCGACCTTGAGGCCCTCCACGGCGCTCAGCACTGAAATGGCGGGTGTCAGCAGGCAATCGCCGTAGAACAGGGCGGCGCCGGCGACGCCGATCATCAGATAGATGCGGCGGCGGCGTTCGGTAATCGCGCTCTGGCGCGATACCAGCGCCATCAGGGCGAGCACGCCGCCCTCGCCGCGATTGTCGGCGCGCATCACCACGACGACATATTTCAGGGTGACGACGATGATCAGCACCCAGGTGATCAGCGACAGGATACCCAGCACGTTGTTGTGCGTCGGGGTCAAGCCCGTGAAGTCGCTGAAGCACTCCTTGACCGTGTAGAGCGGGCTGGTGCCGATGTCGCCGAAGACGACGCCCAGCGCCGCCAGGGTCAGGGCTGCGGTGCGCTTGCGCGCCACCGGTTGTGTTATCGCGTCCCCGGTCATCTACCTGTAACGCTATGCTTTCCGCCGGATCCCACGAAGCCGGGAGACGGCCCGCGGTTCTGGCCCTCCGGCAGGACCGGGTCAAATGTATTCTTCGCGCCTTTATACGCGGCATTGCCGTGTTTCTGCATGTGCAATGCCTATGCGGCTCCTATGCGGGCGCCTCGACGCATGCATGGAATTTAAATCCTCCGTCGCGATAAAGCCACGACTGGCCGGTTTCGGCTTTGGTGGGAGAAGTGTCGTGACATTTCTCCGGCTGGATCGAGATCGGCGGCAATCTCAGCTCGTCGCAGAACTAGCCCGGCGCAACAAGCAGTGTCCTCTATGGCAATGCGCCCTATCTCTATGCGCAGCAGCCGAACGCGATCAACCTTCATCAACTCGACCTGCACGCGATCCGGTTGCCGGACGCCTATCAGACCGATCACATCGACTGGGGCTTTCGTGTCGATGCGCTCGACGGCATGGACTACCGCTTCCCTACGATGAGTGCCATTTTCACCGCGCGCCGCCATAACTCGGTCGGTCAACGTCCGCGCATTTTTCTATGCAGCTCCTATGGAGATCGTTCCCGATCCACATGGACTTCTAATCAGTCGACTGGATAGCGTTTCAAATTACGGCGCGCTTTCGCCGGTTCGGGGGCAACAATGAGTATTCGTGCGTTCGTGCTTCATGGAGTCTTTCGCGTCCTGCTGATCAGCGCCGCGTTCGTCGTCGGTTTCGGCCTCGAAGGCCATGCGCAGACACTCGGTTCAGTAGAAGGTCGACTGACGAGTACGGAGGGAAGGATAAACTTTCCGTTCTTCTATGGTTCGAAGGTCGGCGATGCCTGCAATCCGTTCGTCGACTACAACTGCGAGGTTAGCGCTGAGGCGATGAAGGCGGCGCAGGACGCGGCCGCGAAGAGCGGAAAGTGCGATCCATACCTCGATTACAAATGTCTCGACACTTATCTTGGCGACGATGTAGCGACACGCTTTTTTCGCTACTACCAGCTTGAATGGGGCAAGGCTGTCGCGCCGAGCGATCCGAATGCGCCGCCGTCGGCCCGCGATGCTGCCGTGTGGCCGAAATCGCCGGTTTCGACACCGCCGATGCCGTTTGTCGACTTCCCCTACGGTGGTTCCCCTACGATAGGGACTACTCGGCCCAACTCGGTCGACAGCCCGTTCATGGTGGCGATCGCGAATACGGGACTCGGCACATGGCTGCAGGACAGCCACATCCAGATTTACGGTTGGCTCAATGGAGGCTTCAACCTGAGCACCAATCAGCTGCAGCCTGGCGGCAACAACCCCATCGGGTACGCTTACACCCCCAACACCGCTCAACTTGACCAAGCCGTCCTTTATATCGAGCGGCTTCCCGACACGGTGCAAAAGGATCAC
>DATHNU010000248.1:0-6069 GCA_035485695.1 Reyranella sp.
CAGGCAGGAAAAGGACGAATCCAACCCGTATTTCACTTTCGATCCATCAAAGTGCATCGTCTGCTCGCGCTGCGTGCGCGCCTGCGAGGAAGTGCAGGGCACCTTCGCCCTCACCATTCAGGGCCGCGGCTTCGAGTCCAAGGTCTCGCCCGGCGCGATGGCCGACAATTTCCTCAGCTCCGAGTGCGTGTCGTGCGGCGCCTGCGTGCAGGCCTGCCCGACGGCCACGCTGTCGGAGAAGAGCCTCATCGAGATCGGCCAGCCCGAGCATTCGGTGGTGACGACCTGCGCCTATTGCGGCGTCGGCTGCAGCTTCAAGGCCGAGATGCGCGGCGAGGAACTCGTGCGCATGGTGCCGTACAAGGACGGCAAGGCCAACCACGGCCATTCCTGCGTGAAGGGCCGGTTCGCCTGGGGCTACGCCAACCATCGCGAGCGCATCCTGAAGCCGATGATCCGCGAGAGCATCGACCAGCCGTGGCGCGAGGTGAGCTGGGACGTGGCGATCGACCGGGTCGCCTCGGAGTTCAAGCGCCTGCAGGGCAAGTATGGAAGGCTGGCGGTCGGCGGCATCACCTCCTCACGCTGCACCAACGAGGAGACGTACCTGGTGCAGAAGCTGATCCGCGGCGGCTTTGGCAACAACAACGTCGACACCTGTGCCCGCGTCTGCCACTCACCGACCGGCTATGGCCTGAAGACGGCGTTCGGCACGTCGGCCGGCACGCAGGATTTCGACTCCGTCGAGCAGAGCGACGTGATCCTGGTGATCGGTGCCAATCCGACCGACGCCCATCCGGTTTTCGCCTCGCGCATGAAGAAGCGGCTGCGCCAGGGCGCCAAGTTGATCGTGATCGACCCCCGGCGCACCGACCTGGTGCGCATGCCGCATATCAAGGCGGACTATCACCTGCCGCTGCGGCCGGGCACCAATGCCGCCATGCTCAACGCTCTGGCGCATGTCATCGTCACCGAGGGCCTGGTGAACGAGGCCTTCGTCCGCGAATTCTGCGACCGCGACGCCTTCGAGCATTGGGCGGCTTTCGTGTCGGAACCGCAGAACAGCCCGGAGACGGTCGGCCTGATGGCCGGCGTGTCGCCCGAGGCGATCCGCGGCGCCGCGCGCCTTTATGCGACCGGCGGCAATGGCGCGATCTATTACGGTCTCGGCGTCACCGAGCACAGCCAGGGCACGACGTCGGTCATGGCGATCGCCAACCTTGCCATGGTGACCGGAAATCTCGGCCGCCAAGGCGTCGGCGTGAACCCGCTGCGCGGCCAGAACAACGTCCAGGGCGCCTGCGACATGGGTTCCTTTCCGCACGAGCTGTCGGGCTACCGACATATCTCCGACGACGCCACGCGCACCATGTTCGAGAAATTGTGGGGCCGCCCGCTCGATTCAGAGCCCGGCCTGCGCATCCCCAACATGTTCGATGCGGCGATCGACGGCACCTTCAAAGGCATCTACGTGCAGGGCGAGGACATCCTGCAGTCCGATCCCAACACCAAGCACGTCACCGCGGCGCTGGCGGCGATGGAATGCGTCGTGGTCCAGGACCTGTTCCTGAACGAGACGGCGAACTACGCCCATATCTTCCTGCCCGGTTCCACCTTCCTCGAGAAGGACGGCACCTTCACCAACGCCGAGCGCCGCATCAACCGCGTGCGCAAGGTGATGTCGCCGAAGAATGGCATGGCCGACTGGGAGATCACTTTGGCCATCGCCAAGGCGATGGGCTTCGAGATGCCCTACAACCATCCCTCCGAGATCATGGCCGAGATCGCCCGGCTGACGCCCACCTTCGCCGGCGTCTCCTACGAGCTTCTGGACAAGGTCGGCTCGGTCCAGTGGCCGTGCAACGAGAAGGCGCCGCTGGGCACGCCGATCATGCATATCGGCGGCTTTGCCCGCGGCAAGGGCAACTTCATGATCACCGAATATGTGCCGACCGACGAACGCACCGGTCCACGTTTTCCGCTGCTGCTCACCACCGGCCGCATCCTCAGCCAATACAATGTCGGCGCCCAGACAAGGCGCACCGACAACGTGGCGTGGCACGAGGAAGACATGCTGGAGATCCATCCGCACGACGCCGAGGAGCGCGGCGTGCGCGACGGCGACTGGGTCAAGCTCGACAGCCGCGCCGGCGGCACAGCCTTGCGGGCGCGAATCACCGACCGCGTGGCGCCGGGCGTGGTCTACACGACGTTCCATCATCCCGAGACTCAGGCCAACGTCATAACCACCGATTATTCCGACTGGGCGACGAATTGCCCGGAATACAAGGTGACGGCCGTCCAGGTCTCACCGTCCAACGGCCCGAGCGACTGGCAGCGGGAATATGCCGAACAGGCCGAGCACAGCCGGCGGATCGCCAAGGTCGCGGCGGAGTAGGCTGGCATGTCGTCCGACAGGCTGGTGATGATGGCCAATCAGATCGGCCGGTTCTTTTCACCGCAACGTGAAGGCGATGCGGTTGCCGCCATTGCCGATCATCTGCAGAAATTCTGGGATCCGCGCATGCGCGCTGCTATTATTGCGCATCTGGAACGGGGTGGAGAGGGCCTCGACGGGCCCGTCCGCCAGGCCGTCCATCGCCTGAAGGAGGCAGCCCCGACGACGTGACGTAAAGCCAAGCTGGGAATCAAAAAAATAACGGGAGCGAACAACAAATGACGAGCATTCAAGGAGCGGCGGAAGGCATTCCGCCGGGCGTAGGCCTGCTTGACCGCGAGCGCATCATCGCCAGGCCCGGTTTCAACCGCTGGCTGGTGCCACCCGCCGCCCTGGCGATCCATCTCTGTATCGGCATGGCCTACGGCTTCAGCGTGTTCTGGATCCCGCTGTCGCGTTCGATCGGCATCACCAAGTCGGTGGCCTGCCCGGCCGACATGTCGCTGGTCCAGGCGCTGTTCGTCACCAGTTGCGACTGGAAGATCAGCGATCTCGGCTGGATGTACACGCTGTTCTTCGTGTTCCTCGGCTCGGCTGCCGCCATCTGGGGCGGCTGGCTGGAACGCGCCGGCCCGCGCAAGGCGGGCTTCGTCTCCGCGCTGTGCTGGTGCGGCGGCCTCTTTATCTCGGCGATCGGCGTCTACACGCATCAGCTCTGGCTGATGTGGCTGGGCTCCGGCGTGATCGGCGGCATCGGGCTGGGACTGGGCTACATTTCGCCGGTCTCGACCTTGATCAAATGGTTCCCCGACCGCCGCGGCATGGCGACCGGCATGGCCATCATGGGCTTCGGCGGTGGCGCCATGATCGGCGCGCCGCTCGCCGACATCCTGATGAACATCTTCCGCACCCCCACCTCGGTCGGCGTGTGGCAGACCTTCGTGGCGATGGGCGTGATCTACTTCGTCTTCATGGTGGGCGGCGCCTTTGGCTATCGTCTGCCGCCGCCCAACTGGCGGCCCGACGGCTGGACCCCGCCGCCGGAGAACGCCAAGTCGATGATCACCAAGCACCAGGTGCATCTGCGCGACGCGCACAAGACGCCGCAATTCTGGCTGGTGTGGTTCGTGCTCATGCTGAATGTCAGCGCCGGTATCGGCGTGATCGGCATGGCTTCGCCCATGCTGCAGGAGATCTTCGCCGGCTCGTTGTTCGGCCAGCCCGACGTGAAGTTCGGCCAGCTCAACGACCAGCAGCGGGTGCTGGTGGCGGCCATCGCGGCCGGCTTCACCGGGCTCCTGTCGTTGTTCAACATCGGCGGTCGGTTCTTCTGGGCGTCGCTGTCCGACAGGATCGGTCGCAAGATGACGTACTACACGTTCTTTGCGCTGGGCATCGCCCTCTACGCCGCGGCACCCGCGCTCGCCCATATGGGCAGCCAGGCGCTGTTCGTGTTGGCCTTCGGCATCATCCTGTCGATGTACGGCGGCGGCTTCGCCACTGTGCCGGCCTATCTCGCCGACCTGTTCGGCACGCAGTTCGTGGGCGCCATCCACGGCCGGTTGCTGACTGCCTGGTCGACCGCGGGCATCGTGGGCCCCGTGGTGGTGAACTACATCCGCGAGTTCCAGATCAATGCCGGCGTGCCGCGCGCGCAGGTCTACGACTTCACCATGTACATCCTGGCCGGCATGCTGGTGGTGGGGTTCCTCTGCAACCTGGCGATCAAGCCCGTCGATCCGCGCTGGTACATGAAGGAAGAGGAAGTGCTGGCGCTGCAGGCCAAGACGACCTCGACGGCGATGGCAGCCGGCGGCTCGTATGGCATCGACAGGGGCGGCCTCGACGGCGCCGCGGTGATCGCCTGGCTGATCGTCGGAGTCCCGATCGCCTGGGGTGTGTGGATCACGCTGTCCAAGGCGTGGGTTCTGTTCGGCTGATCCGCCGCATCGCAGATATTTCCGGAGGCGCCTGCAGCGATGCGGGCGCCTTCGGTCTGTCTAGGCGCCGATTTCCGCCACCATGCGCTTCAGCATCGCGGCATCGGGATAGACGCCGAGGCCTGCCTGCACGTTGTCCTTCATGTGCTCAGGCTTGCTGGTGCCGGGGATGACACAGGTGACGGCCGGATTGGCCAGCACGAATTTCAGCAGAACCTGCGCCCAGCTCGTGCAGCCGATCTCGCCGGCCCAGCCCGGCAGCGCGCGGCCCGAAAGCCTGCGTAGCAGGCCACCGCCGCCGAACGGCAGGTTCACGATCACCGCCGTGCCCTGTTCGGCGGCGGCCGGCAGCAGGTGGCGCTCGGCCGAGCGGTCGTCGATCGCGTAGTTTACCTGCACGAAATCCCATTTTTCCGCACGCAACACCGCCGCGAGCTCCTCGTGCGCGCTTTGCGTGTAGTGCGTGACGCCGAGATAGCGGATGCGGCCCTCGGCCTTCCAGGTACGCAAGGTCGGCAGGTGCGCCCGCCAGTCCACCAGATTGTGGATCTGCATCAGGTCGAGGCGCTCGGTCTTGAGCAGCGCCATCGATTTCTTCATCTGGGCGATGCCGTTGTCGCGGCCCGAGGTCCAGACCTTGGTGGCGATGAAGGCCTTGTCGCGCGTGCCGGCTGCCGCCAGCAGATCGCCGACAACGCCCTCGGCCGCGCCATACATCGGCGAGCTGTCGATCACCGAGCCGCCTGCTTCGAACATCACCCTGAGTAGCTCGGCGAGCGGCGCGCGGTCGGCCGGCTTGCCGCCGACATCGAAGGTCCGCCAGGTGCCACAGCCGATGACGGGCAGCATCTCGCCGGACGATGGAATCTTGCGCTGGTTCATGCGGCTCCCCGCGATTGGCTGAGCCCCCGCCGGCCGGCCGAGCAGGGTGGCGCCGGCGAGGCATAGGAAGGTCGAGCGTTTTAAGGCCACAGCCATGGGATGGAACCTTTTCTCGTCTTTGGCATTGTACATCGTTGGGCGGTATTTGTGCGAAGCAGGGCGGGGGAGAATGTCGCAAGCGTCACAAGCGTCAGGGGTGAGGGGGTTAGCCGGGACGGACAGGGAACTCGACGCGCTTTTTCTCGGAAACAGCGAACTTGCCGGCCTGATGCGATCTCACGACTGGGCGGCCAGCCCGCTTGGTCTACCCGACTCCTGGCCACAAAGCCTCAAGACCGCCGTCCGCATCATGTTGACCTCGCGCCAGCCGATCTGGATCGGCTGGGGGCGCGAACTGATCTACCTCTACAACGACCCCTACAAATCGATCATCGGCGGCAGGCATCCCTGGGCGCTGGGCCGGCCGGCATCCGAAGTGTGGCGCGAAATCTGGACCGACATCGGGCCCATGCTCGCTACGGCGATGAAGGGCCACGAGGGCACCTATGTCGAGGCGCAGCTCCTGGTCATGGAGCGCAACGGCTACCCCGAAGAGACCTATTACACCTTCTCCTACAGCCCGATCCCGACCGATGACGGCACGGCGGGCGGCGTCTTCTGCGCCAACACCGACGACACCCAGCGGGTGATCGGCGAACGCCAGCTCACCCTGCTGCGCGAGCTGGCGACGGCGACCTCCGAAGCCCGGACCTGGCAACAAGCCTGCGAGCGCGCCGCCCAGGCGCTGGCGACCAATCCCCGCGACCTGCCCTTCGCCATGATCTACAGGGCCGAGCCCGGCAGCCGGAC
>DATHNU010000249.1:0-4023 GCA_035485695.1 Reyranella sp.
TCGGCATCGCCGACCAGCGCCGCTCGCCCTTCCTGCCCGACGTGCCGACCATCGCCGAGCAGGGCGTCGAGGGCGTCGTCGCCGTGGGCTGGATCGGCCTCTCGGCGCCGGCGCGCACGCCCGAACCCATCCTCGACCGCCTGAGCGCCGAGGTGATGAAGACCCTCAAGGCGCCCGAGGTGCTGGAGAAGCTCAAGAGCCTGGCCTTCGTGCCGGCCAAGGAATCGCGCCAGGAGTTCGAGGCCTATATCGCCATCGAGAACATCAAGTGGCGCAAGATCGTTCAAGATGCCGGCATCAAGATCGAGTAGGGAGCGCGTCAGGGAGGGCGCGATGACAGACGCGGCGAAGTGGCGGACCGGCGTGACAGTCGTGCGTGCAGCGGCGCAAGAGGCAGCGCGACTTGGGCCCGGTGGAACGGGACGGGCGACGGTCGTCGACTACGCCGGAACCGGCGGACAACAGACCTGGATCGGCACGGTGACGCTGCAGCCCAAGGCCAGGACCGGCAGGCATCACCACGGCCGTCACGAAGTCACCCTCTATGTCGTGAAGGGCCGCAGCGAGATCCGCTGGGGCGAGCGGCTGGAATTCGCGGCCGACGTGGGGCCGGGAGACTTCGTCTACTTCGCGCCCTATGTGCCGCACCAGGAACTGAACCCGGATGACAGCGAGACGGTCGATTTCGTGGTCGTGCGCAGCGACAACGAAAAGATCGTGGTTGCGCTCGACGACAAGCCCGTCGAACGGCCCGAAAGGCTGTATTGAGCGCTCATCCCGCCATGGCGCGGCGGTAGGCCTCGAGCAGCCACACGTTGAACTGCCGCAGCGTCGTCTCCAACGGGCCGTAGATGCCGTCGGGCAGGAAGCGCGAGCTCTTGGCCGCCTGCATGCCGACATTGACCGGCACGTCCTGCGCCCAGATCTTCGAGCCGCCCTGGCTCACCGCCTTGCAGCGCTCCATGAAGTCCGGGAGGTCGATCGTGCTCTGCGGCAGCAGCCAGCCGCCGTAGGTGACGCGGTCCGAGCCGGCGTAGGTCGCCACGACACCGGTCGGCCGGATCAGCGTGTAGGCCACAGTGCCCGGCGCGAACATCATGGTCAGGCTGGGCGGCAGCATGGCGAAGGTGATGCGCCGGCGCTGCTCGGCCGGCAGGGTGGCGATGGCGGGAAAGGCCGCCTCCGGCCCCCAGCCATCCTTCATCATGCCGCCGTCGGGCGTGCGCATCGGCACCGAGCGCACGATCGCATTGTCGCCCGGCTTCATCTCGGTGAAGCGGACGCCGTCGCCTTCCATGGTGCTGGGCGCAAAGTCGTGCGTGCCGATATGAACGTACTCCGGATGGTAAGCATCGGTGAAATTCTCGACCTGCACCTTCCAGTTCCAGGGCAGCGGCTTATCGCTCATCGCCGGCGGCAAGGCTTTCAGCCCGGTCGCTTCGTAGCCCGCCCACAATGGCTCGAGCTTGGCCAGGCTCGGCGCGAGCGGCGCGGCCGCGGGGTCAAGGTTGACGAAAATGAAGCCGTGCCACAGCTCCAGGCTAAGCGTCGGCAACCGCACCGTCTGGCGCAACCGCCGCACCACCTCGGCGTCACCCATGCGCGGCGCACCGGCGAGCCGGCCTTCGAGGTCGTAGGTCCAGAAGTGCAGCGGGCAGCGGATGGCCTTGCCCTTCTCCGGACAGGGAATGATCTCGCCGCGGTGTTGGCAGATGGCGCTCAGCGCGCGGATCGTGCCGTCCTCGCCGCGCACGATGAGCACCGGTTCGCCGGCGACGTCCGTCGCCAGGCAATCGCCCGGCTCGGCCACCTGCTCGACCCTGCCGACGCAGATCCAGCTGCGGCTGAACACTTCGGCCTGCTCGAAGGCGAAGAACTCCGGCGCGGTGTAGCAGCCGGCCGGCAGCATCCTCTCCTGCGCCGCGCGCTCGTCCAGCGCGGCCACTTCCGCGAGCAAGGCTTCGACAACGGGCGGTCGGGGCTTGCGGGTGCCGCTGGGCTTGACTGTGAGAGTGTCCATGTTTCCCCCTTAACCTGGCGCTGTCGCATATGAAGGAATCGTCGTCCCGAGCGGAGCCGCCCGACAGGGCGGCGTAGCCGAGGGACCTTCTCTCGACGATAAGCGGCTTAATGCGGAGAGAAGGTCTCTCCACTCGGGCCTTCGGCCCTCGGTCGAGACGACGAAGGATATCATTTGCGGTAGCCCTTTCCCCTAACCCGTCGCCATCCGGCTCCAGTCCAGCTCGACCTGCTTGACGTCGTAGTCCAGCAGCGACTGCCAGTGCCGCTGCAGGTCACCCGCGAACAGGCCGCGCGTGACACCCGCCGCGACCTTGGGCACGGCCGACGTCATGGCGTTGATGCTGCTGCCGGACGGCCCGAAGCTCAGGGTCGCGCCGATGCCGAACAGGTGGATATCGGCCAGCCACGGCGCCGTGCCCGGCGTGCGCTCGAGGAAGGCATAGTCGGGACCGAGATAAGGGTAGGCCGCGAGCAGCGGGTCTTCCTCGCCCGGCGGCGGCGTGTAGCGGTCGCGCCACAAGGCAATCTTGTCGGCGAACGATGCCAGTTCGGGGCGCAGCGCCACGTCCTGGCGGATGCCGGTGCCGCAGATCGCATAGTCGGCGTAGAACGGCCCACGCGGAGTCTCGATCCGGATCCGGCCGTTCTCCATGCGCGCATCCGTCCACGGACGGCCAAGCTGCATGGTGAAGTTGGGAAAGGCCAGCACGCGCTTGTAAGTGTCGGCCGGGAAGCCTTCGCGGGCGCGCATGATGTTGCCCATCACCCGCCAGCGCCATTCGTCCGGCATCTCACCGATATGCTTCAGGAATCCGGCGAAGGTCAGCCAGCGATAACGCTGCACCACGCCCGGCTCCGGCCGGCGGCAGAAGAGATGTACCGCCGCGCCGTGCTCGAGCGCCACGGCGGCATTGTCCATCGCCGAGGCGCCGACACCCAGCACGGCCACGGTGCGCCCGCACAGCCGCTCGAAGTCAATCATCTCGCAGGTGTGCGCCCGGCGATCGGCCGGCAATGCGCGCACGAAGTCCGGCATCCACCATTCGCCCGTGCCGTCCTGCCCGGTGGCCAGCACCAGCTTGCGGGCCGCCAGCACCTCACCCGTCGAGAGCGTCACCAGGAGACAGCGTCCGCCATCGTCGAGCGCCGCGGGCGCGATCGCGGTGGCGGCGACGTCGTTCTGCACCGGCAGCGCCAGCACGCGGCGGTACCATTGCAGATAGTCGTGCCAGGCGTCGGTCGGGATCAGGCCAAGGCCGGCGAAGCTGCCGGCGCCGTACGCCGCGTCGTACCACGCCTCGAAGGTGAGGCTGGGGATGCCGAGGTCGGGGCCGGTCTGGTCCTTGGGGCTTCGCAAGGTCGGCATGCGGGCGAAACCGGCCCAGATCCCCTCCCGGCCGTGCGGCGCCCGGTCGATCACCAGGATGTTGCGCACGCGGTCGCGGATCAGCGCAAAGGCGATGCAGAGGCCCGACTGGCCGGCGCCCACGATCAGCACGTCGAGCGCCGGTTTGCCCTGGTACGACCGGGGCTCCATCCAGTCCATGCGCGGATGCGCCGTCATCTCGATGTCCCGCCGGACCCGGGCTTCGAGGACCTCGATGTCACCTGTACTCATGCGATCGCAATCAGCAAGCCATGTGCCAGCAGCAGCCGCCCCTACCCAAGGAGGACGTGCCTTATGTCCTCGCCTGTCCTGGCGTCGATCACACGGAATGAAACACCCTCGGCCTGCCAACGCCGAAGCTGCTCGAGCGTCACGTAGCCGGGCGCCGCAGGGTCGTACAGCCGAGACCCGGCGTAGCACTTGATCAGGATCGGTTGCTGCTGTGTCTGCATGGCAATGCTCCCGTGCCTTTGGGCGAGCCTAGCACACAAGACCCGACCTCTGATTCACCGATTGTTGGCATGCATGTTGCGTGATCGGGCTCTTGGGGGCCCGTTGCGGCGAAGCGGAGGTCATATGCGCAAGGACGTCGACAAGAGCGGAGCCAGTGTCCG
>DATHNU010000250.1:0-3247 GCA_035485695.1 Reyranella sp.
GGCCGCATCGTGTCGGATGCCACGCTGACCAGCCGTATTTACGCCGCGCGCAAGGCGGTCGGCGACGATGGCCACGGCCAGAAGCTGATCCGCACCATCGCGCGCAAGGGCCTGCGCTTCGTGGGCGACGTGCACACCCAGGTGAATGGCCACGACACGGCGCCGCCCGGCGAGGCGCCGATCGAGGAAGGGCGCAAGCCTTCTCACCGGTCCTCGCCGCATTCCGAGCGGCCCGCCATTGCCGTGTTGCCGTTCGACAACATGTGCGGCGATCCTGGCCAGGAGTATTTTTCCGACGGAATCAGTGAGGATCTCATCACGGCGCTATCCAAATTGCGCCGTTTCTTCGTGATCGCCCGTAACTCGTCTTTTATCTACAAGGGCAAGGCCGTCCACATGAAGCAGGTCGCCGAGGAACTCGGCGTCGACTACGTGGTCGAGGGCAGCGTGCGCCGGCTGGGCGATCAGGTGCGCATCACGGCGCAGCTCAATGACGTGCTGACCGGCAGCCACGTCTGGGCGGAGCGCTACGACCGCGATATCGCCGACGTGTTCGCGGTGCAGGACGAGATCACCGAGGCGATCGTGGCCGCCATCGAACCCGAGATCTATGCCGCGGAGAATTTCCGCACCCTGCGCAAGCCGCCGGAGCGCCTGGATGCCTGGGACCTCCTGATGCGCGCCCTCTCCCATTACTGGCGGGTGACGCGACAGGACAATGCCGACGCGCAGGCGCTTCTCGAGCGCGCGATCGCCATCGACCCGAACTACGGCCAGGCGCTCGGCCTGCTCGCCACCAGTCATATGTTCAGCCTGCACATGGGCTGGGCCGACAAGGCGGTCGTGGCGCCGATCGCCGAGCGGGCGGCGCTGGCGGCGCTGCGGGCCGACAGCGAGGACCCGTGGGCGCACCACGCGCTCGGCTGCACGCACCTGTTTGCCCGGCGCTTCGACGATGCGCTGGCCGAATTCGAAGCCGCGTTGCGCCTCAACCCGAACTTCTCGCTGGCCCACGGCTATTACGGCCTCGCGCTCGCCTATTGCGGCCGCTGGGCGGAGGCCGACGAGACCGCGCAGCGCGCGCTGCGCTTGAGCCCGCGCGATCCGTTTTCGGCGATCTACTACGGGGTCGCCTCCTACGCCCAGTATGTCGGCTGCAACTACGACGAGGCGATGCGCCTGGCGCGGGCCGCCATCCGCCTGCACAGCGACTTCGCCGGCGGCTATCGCGTCCTTGCGTCCGCAGCCGGCATGGCGGGACAGGCCGAGGTCGCGGGGGCCGCGCTGCGGGAGCTGCGCCGGGCGCAGCCCAACATCTCGCTCGCCTGGATCACCGAGCAGATGCCGTTCAAGCATGACGCCGACCGCGACCACTACCTGGAAGGCTTCCGCCGGGCGGGGCTGGATTAGTCGCTGGAAGCGCGCCACTCCAGCGGCGCTCATGGTCATGCGGAGCGCGGACCTCCAGGTCCGCTCATGAGTCATGATGCGGACCTGGAGGTCCGCGCTCCGGATGAGCGCCACTTCAGCGCGGAGTTTACTCCGCGCGTAGTGGCGCGCTCCCAGCAAAGACTGCTCAACGAATCCATCGCTTCAGCCTCGCCAGGCCCTCGTCGAAGCGGCGTTCCTCGGCCCAGTCCTTCCGGGCCACCGGATAGGCGAAGGTGAGCGCCAGCGCGTCGCCGTCGTCGGGCGAGGCGAGCCCGCGGCGGCGCATGTCGTCCTTGCGCTCCAGCAGCAGCGCGTCGGAGCCGTCATAGCCGTATTCGACGTTGCCCAGGTCGGCGATCAGGTCGGCGTCGTCGGGCAGGCAGCCCGAACGCACCCATTCCTTCATGAAGCCCCACATCTCGGCCCGCTTGTTGGCGTAGCGCGCCGCGGCCTCGCCGCCATCCGTACGCTCGGCGCGGCCGCCGAAATTGATGCCGACCACGTTGGAGCAGCCGAGCTGGTTCAGCCGGTCGACGACGCCCCAGCCGATGCCGGTGCCGTCGACGAACACCGCGTCGGGATTGTGGGCGTTGATCTGCTCCATGATCCGGCTTGCCACCAGCATGAGGTCGGGGATGCGGAACTTCAGCGCCGGGATCGAGCGCGCATCGAGCCCGCGACGGAATCGGATCACGGTCTGGTCCACGCCCTGCCGGGCGAGGTCGACGCCCGTGACCAGCGCCGCCGTCGGATCGACAATCAGCGGCCGGCTGACCGCCTCACCGATGCGTTCGCTGTCGATGAACTGCATGGAGCCCGCCCGCGGGAAGATGCCGCGCACGCGCACCCGGACGAAATCCGAATCCTCGCCATAGTCCTTCACCCAGGTGGCGATCTGCGTCTTGTTGGTCATCGACACCGCGCGCGAATCGATCTGGCGCGGATGCCAGCGATGGGCGAAGCGGCCGCCGGCGAAGCATTCGCGAAACCGCCCGTTCGAGCGCGTGGGATTGCCGAACACGGTCCAGAACAGCTCGGTGTCGCGGTCGGTGAGCGCGCCCTCGATGGTTTCCCAGATCGCATCGGGGATGGAAGACGCCTCGTCGAAGATGGCGAAGGCGCGCCGTCCCTTGTTGTGCAGGCCGGCGATCGCCTCGGTGTTGTTCTCCGACCAGGTGATGGCATCCACGCGCCAGACGCGGCTGCGCCCCGGCCACGCCGAGAAGAGCGCCGTGGCGGTATAGTTGAACCATTGCTTGTTGATCGCCAGCCGGTGCCACTTGGCGAGCTCGGGCCAGGTCTTGGTACGGAGCTGCCCGTCGGTGTTGGCGGTGACCACGCCGCGCGTATCCTCGACCGTGGACATCGCCCACAGGATGATCCAGGCGACCAGGGCGGACTTGCCGATGCCGTGACCGGAGGCGACGGCGAGCCGGGTCGCCTCCGCAGGCGACATCAGCCCCTGCCCGATTTGCTCCAGCACCTCGCATTGCCACGGCTCCGGGCCGGCCTCGTGGGCCAGCGCCGTGCCGGGCCGCCCCCAGGGGAAGGCGTAGCGAACGAAGCCCAGCGGATTGCGGCGGAACGTGCCGATATGGCGCTGCATGTCGCCGTCGTTCTCGATCTCACTCATGGCCGTCGGCGCCTTCGCTGTCGTTGGCAGCCATGATCGCGCCCAGCCGCACCCGCTCGGAGGCGGCCTCGAGCTCGCTGATGGTCGGGCCGTCGTCCTGCGGGGCCGGCTTGCCCTTTTCCAGCCAATGGCGGCGGCGCCGATTGCGCAGCCAGAAGATGCAGGCCTGGATGTCGGGCGGGT
>DATHNU010000251.1:0-4132 GCA_035485695.1 Reyranella sp.
GGGCGCGGATATTGGCATAGGCGAGGTTGAGCCTTGCGGTGTGCATGGCCGCCTCGTCGGCCGCGATCGAGCCCTTGAGCGCGTCGACCTTCGCCTGCTGCTGGTCGCGCAGCTGGATCGACTGGAAGCCCTGGTTCGCCATCTGGATGTAGCGGTTGAGGTCGAGCTCGGCGCCGACGAGCTGCGCCTGGTTACGCGTCTGCGTCGCGGTGGCTTCGTCGAGGGCGGCCTGGAAGGGGCGCGGGTCGATCTGGAACAGCGGATCGCCCGCCTTCACGTCCTGGCCTTCCTGGAAGGCCACCTTGACGATCTCGCCGTCGACGCGGGTCTTGATGACGGCGGTGTTGAGGGCCTGCACCGTGCCGATGCCGCGCACGTAGAGCGGAACATCCTTTTGTTCGGCGACCGCCGTGGTCACCGGGATGGCGGCCGGTCCGGCGATCGCCGCCTGGGCCGCCTTGTCGCGGCCGGAATGCTGGAGGAAGAGGTAGGTGGCGCCGGCTACACAGGCGAGCGCACCAAGCGCGCCCAGCCGGGCAACGATTTCCTTTTTCATTCCGCTCGAACTCCATCGGCGGACAGAGACCTGACCGCCCGTACGCTCCCCGTTGCCAGTCTAGCCGATTTCGGGCGGCCCGGGTGGTATCAAAAGTGTCAGTGCCACTGTCAGGATATCGATATTCCCGGTTGCGGGCCTATTCGGCGGCGGCCGCGCGCGGCAGGCGCCGGCTGCGCAGGCGGCGCGACAGCCGGTCGAGATAGAGATAGACGACGGGCGTCGTGTAGAGCGTCAGCCACTGCGAGACCAGCAGGCCGCCCACGATGGCGATGCCCAACGGCTGACGGAGCTCCGAGCCCGCACCCTGGCCGATGGCGAGCGGCAGGCCGCCGCCGATCGCGGCGAAGGTGGTCATCATGATCGGCCGGAAGCGCAGCAGGCAGGCCTCGTGGATCGCTTCCAGCGGGCTCTTGCCGTGCTCGCGCTCGGCCTCCAGCGCGAAGTCGATCATCATGATGGCGTTCTTCTTCACGATGCCGATCAGCAGGATGATGCCGATCAGGGCGATCACGCTCAGATCGTAGCCGAAGGCCATCAGCGCCAGCAGCGCGCCGACGCCGGCCGAGGGCAGGGCCGACAGGATGGTGATGGGATGGATGTAGGATTCGTACAGCATGCCCAACACGATGTAGACTGCGAGGATCGCCGCGACGATCAGGTACGGCATCGTGGCGAGCGACTGCTGGAAGATCTGCGCCGTGCCCTGGAAAGCGCCCTGCACGGTGAACGGCACGTTGAGCTCGCGGCGCATCCTGTCGATCTGCTCGACCGCTTCGCTCAGCGCCACGCCGGGCGCGAGGTTGAAGGACAGCGTCACCGACGGGAAGACGCCCTGGTGGTTGATGGTGAGCGGCGAGACCTTGTTGACGAAGCTGGCAACGGTGTTGAGCGGCACCTGCATGCCGTTGGCGCCCGAGATGTAGAGCCGCGACAGGGAAGCCGGATCGTTGTCGAAATCCGCCTCCGCTTCGAGCAGGACCTTGTACTGGGTGGACGAGCTGTAGATCGTCGCCACCTCGCGCTCGCCGAAGGCGTCGTACAGCGTCTGGTCGACCGCCGACAGCGAGACGCCGAGCCGCGAGGCCGTGTCACGGTCGACCTCGACGGCGAGGTGGCGCGAGGCGATCTGCTGGTCGGTGGCGACGTCGTGGATCTGCCGGATGCCGCGCAGGTGCCGCTCGAGGATGGGCGCCCAGTGGTTCAGCATGGCCTGGTCGGTCGAGGTCAGGGTGTATTGGTACTGGGTGCGGGTGAGCCGGCCGCCGAACGTCAGATCCTGCGCCGCCTGCAGGTAGAGCGTGACCCCCGGGATCTTCGCCATCCTGGGCCGCAGGCGCTCGATGACCTGGCTGGCCGAGACGTCGCGCTGGGAAAACGGTTTCAATTGTATGTAGATGGGGGCGACGTTCTCGGACGGATTGAAGCTCGAGGTGCCGGCAAAGCCCGAGACGCTGAAGACCGCCGGATCGGTGAGCGCGATGGCGGAGAGCTGCTTCAGCCGCTCGGCCATGAGGGCGAAGGAAATGTCCTCGCGCGCCTCGGCCTGGCCGAAGATGAAGCCGGTGTCCTGCTGGGGAAACAGCCCCTTGGGGATCGCCGTGTAGAGCCACCCGGTCAGGACCGCGAGCGCCAGGGTCGCGGCCAGGGCGAGCGGCTGATGGGCCAGCACCCAGCCCAGGCTGCGCTCGTAGCCGCGCAGCACGGCGGCGAAAGCGTCCTCGCACAGCCGGTCGAGCCGGCCGCGCTCCAGCGCGGCCGCGCGCGGGCGCAGCAGGCGGGCGCACATCACGGGCGTGAGCGTGAGCGACACGAAGGCCGACATGACGACCGCGGCGGTCACGGTGACGGCGAACTCGCGGAACAGCACGCCCACCATGCCGCCCATCAGCAGCAGCGGGATGAACACGGCGACCAGCGAGAAGGTGATCGAGACGATGGTGAAGCCGATCTCGCCCGCACCCCTGAGCGTCGCCTGCAGCGGCGTGTCGCCCTTCTCGATATGGCGCACGATGTTCTCGATCATGACGATGGCGTCGTCGACCACGAAGCCGACGGCGATGGTGAGCGCCATCAGGGTGAGGTTGTTGATGCTGTAGCCCAGCGGATACATCACCGCGAAGGTGCAGACGAGGGCCAGCGGCACGGCGACCGAGGGAATGACGGTCGCCCAGAAGCGCCGCAGGAAAAGGAAGATCACCAGGACCACCAGGCCGATGGTGAGCACCAGGGTGAACTTCACGTCGGCGATCGACTCGTCGATCGCCAGCGATCCGTCGGATATCAGGTCGACATGCATCGACGTCGGTATCGACGACTTGAGCTGGGGCATCATGGCCCTGATCTGGTCGACGATCTTGGTCGCGTTGGCGCCGGGCTGGCGATAGACCAGCAGGATCTCGGCCTTCCGGCCGTTGTACCACGCGCCGCTGCGCGGCATGCGCGCGCCGTCGACCACGTCGGCGATGTCGCGGATCTTGACCGGCGCGCCGTTGCGGAAGGCCACGATGATGTCGCGATAGCCCGACGCGCCGAACAGCTGGTCGTTGGCGTCGAGCGTGAGCGACTGGTAGCGGCTCTCGAGCGTGCCCTTGGCCTGGTTGGTGGTGGCGGTGGCGATGGCGCCGCGGATCTCCTCGAGGCCGATGCCGTGCGCCGCCAGGGCCGCCGGATTGGCGCGGATGCGGACGGCGAAGTCCTGCTGGCCGGCGATCGCCACCTGGCCGACGCCCGGCGCCGACTGGATCTGCTGCGCCAGGATCGTGTAGGCGAAGTCGTCGACCTTGTAGATCGGCAGGTCGTCGGACCACACCGCGTAGATCAGCACCGGCCGGTCGGCCGGATTGATCTTGCGGTAGGTCGGCGGGTTGGGCAGGTCGCGGGGCAGCAGGCCGCCGGCGGCGTTGATCGCCGTCTGCACGTCGGTGGCGGCGCCATCGGCGCTGCGGCTCAAGGCAAACTGCAGGATGATCGAGGTGTTGCCGAGCCCGCTCCACGACGACATGGCGACCAGGCCGGGGATGGCGGAGAACTGCATCTCGAGCGGCGTGGCGACCGAGGTCGCCATGGTCTCCGGGCTGGCGCCCGGCAGGCTGGCGCCGACCGATATGGTCGGGAAATCGGCGTCGGGCAGGGAGGCGACGGGCAGCAGCGTGTAGGCCGTGCTGCCCAGCGCCAGCAGCCCCACCATCAGCAGCGAAGTGGCGATGGGCCGGCGGATGTACCACTCGGAGAGGCTCATGGCGCGAGGTCGTTCTTCACGACAGCCGGTGGTTGGCTCGCCGTCGCCGTAGAGGCAGGCGATGACCGGTCGATTTGCGCGCGAACGCCGTCGGTCAGCCGGTACTGGCCCTCGATGGCCACGGTCTCGCCGGGGGCGATGCCGCGCAGGATGACCGCGATGCCGTCCTGGGTGCCGCCGAGCTCGAGCGTCCGCCGCTGGGCGGTGCTGTCGGCCTTCACGACATAGGCGAAGTAGCCGCCCGGTCCCTGCATCACCGCGCGCTGCGGCACGGTGGTGACGCCCTTGCGCTCGGCGAGCACCAGGCGGACGTTGACGAACTGTCCCGGCCACAG
>DATHNU010000252.1:0-4956 GCA_035485695.1 Reyranella sp.
AGGACCTCAAGAGCGAGTTCGGCGTCTCCTACCTCTTCATCAGCCACGACCTCTCGGTGGTCGAGCACATCGCCGACCGCGTGGCCGTCATGTATCTCGGCACCCTGGTCGAGGTGGGCGCGCGCGACCAGATCTGGCGCAACCCGCAGCACCCCTACACCAAGGCCCTGCTGGCGGCGGCGCCGATCGCCGATCCCAAGGCCGCCCGCGCCCGCCAGCGCACCGTGCTGCAAGGCGAGCTGCCGAGCCCGATCGATCTGCCGGCCGGCTGCCCCTTCCAGTCGCGCTGCCCGATCGCCCAGGACCGTTGCAAGCTCGAGCGGCCCGTGCTGCGGCCGGTCGCCGGCGGGACGCTGGCGGCGTGCCATTTCATCTGATTTGGTTATGATCCGCCGCATGAAACCTTGCCTTGCCGCGATCCTGCTCACGACCCTCCTCCCCTCCGCCATGGCCTCGGCCCAAACCATGGACTTCGCCTGCCCCGACCCGGGGACGACTTTTACCTACGACAGCGGGACCAAGGTGGTCGCGCGCGGTCGGGATGGCATGGACTGCAACATGGAGATCGTGGGCGGCAAGCCCTACAAGCTGCGCGCGCTCCTGTTCGACAACCCTGCCCCCGACGGCAGCAACACCTCGGCCTTCATCGCAGCACTTCGGCCCGAGCGGCTGTGGCCCCTGCAGGTCGGCAAGAAGATCGAGGCAGACTTCAGCGCCGGCGGCCGCAGCTGGCACTACATCCTGACGGTGGCGCAGTACGAAAAACGTGCCGGTCCCGGCGATGCCTTGATCGACACCTTCGTGATCGAGATGAACGAGCAGGGCAACAAGGGCGAGCGCGCGATCTCGCGCTGGTGGATCTCACCCGCCGACAAGTTCGCGATCCGCTTCGATTTCAGCGACGGCGCCGGCAAGGCCAACCGCGCGCTGGTGACCAACGTCAGCCGCTAAACGGTTTCGTTTCGACTTCGTCGAGTGTTCCGATTTTGAAGTTCGTCGAATCCTTCCCGCGCTTCGAGCGGGCGCAGAGGGCTGCTCCTCTCCCCCTTGGGGAGAGGCTGGGTGAGGGGGTGATGCAGGAGCAGTCTTCCTTCGCGTTGACCCCCTCACCTAACCTCTCCCCCAAGGGGGAGAGGAACCTGATGGGCGGGCCAGCGCCTCACCCTGAAGAGACTCTATTGCCCAAACCGGACGTCATTCCGAACGGGATCAAGCGCCAAGTGCAAATCACACGAACTTATCGGAAACCGCTCTAAACGACCGAGCCGGGCTCGGTGTTGGCACCGCATACCAAAGTGGCGACCCGCTCGCCGGCCGCCCGCCGGTAGGCGCCGGACATCAGGGCGGCGAGCCCGGTGGCGCCGGCGGGTTCGGCAATCACGCGAAGCTCGTCCCACAAGGCGCGCTGGGCCTTGCGGACGGCGTCGTCGCTCACCAGCACGGACTCGGCGACGAGCTTGCGGGCAACTTCGAAGTTGGGCGTACCGATCAGGCTGGCGCCCAAGGCATCGGCGGCGATGCCGGAAATCTCGACCTCGACCGGATGGCCAGCCCGCAGCGCCTCGTGCAGCGTGGGCGTTCCCTCGGTCTCGACGGCCACGATCCGCGTGCCTTCGCCGATCGCCGACGCGCAGCCCGCGATGAGCCCGCCGCCGCCCACGGCCACCAGCAAGGTGTCGAACGTGGCCTGCTCGGCGAACTCGAGCGCCACGCTGCCAGCGCCCGCGAACACCACTTCGTCTTCGTAGGCCGGCACGGTGAGCGCCCCGGTCTCGGCGGCGCGCTTCTCCGATGCCGCCCGGGCCTCGGCATAGACAGCGCCGATCTGGTGAACGACGGCGCCATAGCTTCTGAGCCGCGCGACCTTGGTCGGCGAGGCGATGGTCGGCACGAAGATTTCGGCCTTGTGGCCCAACGCGCGGGCGGCATAGGCCGCGGCGGCGCCATGGTTGCCGCCCGAGGCGGCGATGATCCCGGCAGCCGGCACTTTCGAGGCCAGCAGCTTGTGGAAGGCGCCGCGGCCCTTGAACGAGCCGCTGACCTGCAGCGATTCGAGCTTCAGCGCGACGGGCGCGCGGAGTCCCAGCGAGCCGGCGGGAAGCTCCAGCGCGGGCGTGCGCCGGACATGCGGCTGGATGAGCCGCCAGGCGGCCTCGACGTCGCTACGGCCAATCATCGGCCTGTCAGGCGCGGCGGCAAATTGCGACGTGGCGCAGGAAATGATCGAAGTCCGGAGTCGTGGCGCGCGGATCCTTGGCCGCTTCGTCGAAGCGGCGCAGCCGCACCGCTTCGGCATGCAGGGGATTGCGCCGGAACTGCTCGATCTCGCCGGCCGACATCGGACCACCCTGCAGGCCAAGGCTGCGCACCGAATCGGGCGAGAGCTTGCTGAAATAGTCCGACTCGACGGCGCAGAGATAGCGCTTGGCCGCGACATGCAGGCGAACCGGCTCGCTCACCTCCGGCCCGAAACGCTCGGCCAGCCACTTGGCGCCCAGCTCTTCATGCACGTCGTCGACGCCACGCCCGGCCGGGTCCTCGCCCAATTGATGGATCATGTGGCCGACATCGTGCAGCAGCGAGGCCAGCACCGTGGCCGGCGGCGCGTCGTCGGCTTCGGCCAAGGTGGCCGCCTGCAGCGCGTGCTGAAGCTGGTTGATCGCGCTCAAGCCGTAACGACGCGTGGCGCGACCGACGAAGATGTCTAAGAGTTCCTGGCGCAGGGGATCGCTCATGCGCCCTGTTTACCACGAACCGCGCCGTAGCCGGGAATCATTGCCAGCGCATGTTTCAGGGGATCGGGCCGCCACGCGCGTGTAACAAAATCGCCATGCATATCGAGATTGCCGCACTGCGCGAAAGCGACCGTTCCCGGATTGAGTTCCGACGGCAGGCCCTTGGTGTAGGGCACGCGCCGCTTGTCTAAAAGGCTCTCGAGCGTCGCGTTCTCGTCCTTGGTCGACTCGGTGTAGGCGCTCAGCAGGAAGGACTGGCGACGACGCGCCGCCACCCAGGACGCGAACTTGTCCTCGTCACCGTAGAGCGCGTCCATCAGGATCACGCCCTTGATGCGATGATCGGCGCCGCCGCGCTCCAGCGCGTAGGCGGCCGAGAGGTAGCCGCCGCTGTAGGCCACGATGACGACCGGCGCCTGGTTGAAGTTCGATCCAACGCGGCGGTCGCCATAGAGGCGCATCAGCCGCTCCGCCGCTTCGTCGATGTAGGCAGCGAAGTGGCCGGGTTTCCAGAAATTGCCGGCGCTCGAGTCGGCGGCGTCCACAGCAAGCTGCGGCGCCACCAGCGCCACGTTCTGCCCCGATTCGGCAAGCTGCCGCGGCACGCCCTGGCGGGCGATCACGTCGCGCTCGAGGGTGGCACCCTGGCCGTGCAGGAAGAGCACGAGCAGCGACGCGCGCTGCGGATCGTAGCCGGCCGGCAGATAGATGAGCGAGCGCCGGTCGCTGTAGGTGGGCTCTTCCCAATAGACGTCGCCGTTGGCGCTGGTGTGCCCGCGCTTGCGGCCGGCGCGCGCATCGAGGAACGGCTTGTCGGTATCGGGAACGACGCTGCGGTAGGGAAAAATCGAGGTGTTGAAGGCGACGAGCGCGATCTTCGCCTGCTTCAGCGGCTGCGGGCCGCTCGGCGGCTGGGGTGGCGGCTTGGGAACAGCGGCCGGCTTCTTGGTGGCCTGCTTGGTCGTGTTCGCGCGCGCAGCCGTCGGCATCAGCACAGCCCCCAGGAGCAGAGCCCGCCGCTTCACGCGACTACGAGCCGCCCGGCGGGGAGCGGCCTCAATACGGAGAAGAAGGCGGGCATCGCCACGAGATAGGCAACGGCGCCCAGCAAGACAACCGCCGGCAGGCCGAAACTCGTCGCCACGATCGGCACCAGGGCGGCGCCGATCACCGAAAAGCAGCCATTGATGCCCCAGGCCCACAGGAACATGTGGTCCTTGCCCAGACGGCCCAACGTCGTCATCGCGGTCGGCATGGGGAAGCCCATCAGGAACGCCGGCGGCATCAGCAGCAGCAGGCAAAGCAGGATGCGCAGCGCATAGGGAAGCGTGCCGATCCAGTCCAGGGCATAGTCGATGGTGAAGGCATAGAGCGTCAGAATCAGGAAGATCGCGAGGAAGATTTTAGGCATCACGCTGCGTGCGCGATCGAGAAAGCGCTCCGACATGAAGCTGCCGAGGCCGGAGAATACCAGCATGCCGGTGATCAGCACCGAGGCCGACACCGTGGCGTTGGAAAGGGCCAGGATGAAGTGGGAGATCATGCCCACCTCGACAATGATGTAGCCCAGCCCCAGACAGAGGAAATAGATCATGGTGCCAAACTTGCCGGGATAACGACTGAAGATTGTACGCCAACCGAAGATCAGCGGGAACAGCACCAGAGTGAAGGCGAAAATCGCGGCGATGCCAAGGGTCGCCCACAGCAGCAGATAGCCCCACTCATCCTGCACCAGCTCGAGCCGGTCGGTGAATTTCGGCAGGTCCTTCACCTTGATGTAGGCGGCGAAAAACGGCTGGTGATTGGTCAGGATTCGGGTATCGAAGACATAGTCGTCGGCCACCTTCTGCCAGCCGCCATTGACGAGATAGTACCAGGCGAGCCGGCCCATCACGGTGGCCGGCACGCGCGCCATGGGCGGCGCGCCGTCCTTGGCCTCCGCCGTACCGTCCGCCGCGGGCGCCGCCGCATCCGTCATGCCGGGCGGGGGCTTGTCGTTCGGCTCCTTCTCGGGCGCCGTCGGGTCGGCCGCCTCGCCCTGGGAAAAGAACTGATCGCGGTAATCCTGGAGGATCTGCCCCAGCTCCGATTCGTCGACCTTGAGGCCGGGATAGTAGATCTCGTCGAACGACATCGCCTTGGTGTGGGCGTTGAGCTTGGCGATCTCCTCGGGCGTGAAGCCGCCCTGCTTGTAGAGCACGGTGGCGGTCGAGAGGTAGGA
>DATHNU010000253.1:0-2375 GCA_035485695.1 Reyranella sp.
GCGAAGACCTCGTCGAGCGACGCGCCGCCCTCGCGCATGGCGATCCTGAGATTGTCCAGCACCGTGAGATTGGGAAACAGCCGGCGGCCTTCGGGCACCAGCGAGACGCCCCGGCGGTTGATCTCGAACGGCCGGGCGTTGGCGATTTCCGCGCCGTCGAGCCGGATGCTGCCCGCGCCGCAGCGCACCGTGCCGGTGATGGCGCGCAAGGTCGTCGTCTTGCCGACGCCGTTGCGGCCCAGCAGGGCTATGGCCTCGCCCTCATGCACGACCAGCGAGAGATCCTCCAGCACGACGCTGCCGGCATAGCCGGCGCGCACCTTGTCGATCACCAGGAGCGGCCGGGCGGCGAGATGCTCGGCGCGTTCCAGATCGGTCGGCGCGGCGGGCGGGACGATCCGGTCGGCGCCTAGATAGGCCGTGACGACATCGGGGTTGGCGGCGACGTCGGCCGGCGCGCCGTCGGCGATCAGGCGGCCCTGATGCAGCACGGTGATGCGATCGCTGAGCGCCAGCACGCGGTCGATGTCGTGCTCGATCAGCAGTACGGCGTGGCTGTCGGCGAGCTTGCGGATCAGCGCCCCCACCACCTGGCGGTCGGCTTCCGCCAGGCCGGCCAACGGCTCGTCGAGCAGCAGCAGGCGGGCATCGGTGGCGAGCGTGATGGCGATCTCCAGCAGGCGGCGCTGACCGTGGCCGAGGTTCGCGCACGAGTCGCCGGCGCGATCTTCCAGTCCGACCGCGGCCAGCAGCGACCAGGTGCGGGCGTTGAGGTCGTCGTAGCGGTAGGCGTCGCGCCACAAGCCCCAGCGCCGCCGATCCTGCGCCTGCACCGCGACCCGGACGTTCTCGAAGGCCGTGAGGTTGGGGAACACGCTCAGGATCTGGAACGACCGCGAGAGGCCGAGCCTAATGCGCCGATGCACGGGCAGGCGGGTGATGTCGTGGCCGTCGAAGACGATGGCGCCGCCGTCCGGCGACAGCAGCCCGGTCAGCATGTTGAAGAAGGTCGTCTTGCCGGCGCCGTTTGGGCCGATGAGGCTGTGCAGCCGGTAGGGATGGACCTCCAGGCTGACGTCGTTGGCGACGACCAGCGAGCCGAAGCGTTTGTCGAGATGGCTGACGGTGAGAATCGGCTTCGACGGATCGAGCGTCGCATGGCCCGCCTGCCAAGGCGCGATGGTCGCCGGTCGCGGCGGGATGCCGGGCCGGGTCAGCGTCCAGTCGGTGCGCCTACGCAGCCGGAACACCAGGCCCTGGATGCCCTCGGGAGAGGCGAGCGCGAACAGGATCACGATCGGCGCGAACATCAACCACCAGCTTTCGGTCAGCGCCGACAGCCGGTCCTCCAGCAGGATGAAGGCGATGGCGCCCCACAGCGGCCCGAGGAAATGGTGCACGCCGCCCAGCACCGCCATCAGCAGCGAGTCGCCCGCATGCTGCCAGCTGAGATTGTCGGCGTAGGCGCCCTTCAGCATCAGCGACAGCAGGCCACCCGCGTAGCCGATGAAGCCGCCCATCAGCACGAAGGAGGCGAACTTCAGCCGGAACGTGTCGTAGCCCAGGCTCTGCGCCCGCTGCTCGTTGTCGCGCACCGCCTGCAGGCTGCGGCCGAACGGCGAGTGGGCGATGCGCCACAGCAGGCCGAGTCCTGCCGCCACGGTAACGACGGTGAAGATGTGGAACGACCAGGCGTCGGGGAAGGTCGGCCGCGGCAGGCCTTGCAGGCCGTTCTCGCCGCCCGTGACATCGGTCCATTTGAAGGCGATCTCGAAGGCGATCTGGGAGAAGGCGAGCGTCAGCAAGGAGAAGTAGAGGCCACGCCGGCGCAGGATGATTGCGGCAATGACGGCGGCCAGCAGCAGCGAAAAGAGCACGGCGAAGGCCAGCGCCAGGAACTCGTTGGCCCCTATTCCCAAATTGGGCCCGCGCAGCAGGACGAAGGCGACCGCGTAGCTCGCACAGCCGAAGAAAACCGAGGCGCCGAACGGCACCAGGCCGGTGTAGCTCACCAGCAGGCAGACGCCCGCGCCGTAGAGCGTATAGATGGCGATCTGGGTGATCAGGCTTATCGGCGCGCCGATCAGCACCCAGAGCAGGCTGAGGCCGCACAGCACCAGGACGGTCAACAGGACCGGATGGCGGAGAAGCCTGCTCATTCGAAGCGCTCCCAGCGCTCGCCCAGCAGGCCGCGCGGGCGCACCAGCAGGACCGCTGCCATGAACACATACATCACGGCGTTCGCGGCGTCCGGTTGAAACTGGATGGTCAGCGCCGTTATCACGCCCACCAGCAGGCCGGCGATAACTGCGCCGGCGAAGGAACCCAGGCCACCGATCACCACCACCACGAACGCCGGCATGATGGCGTTTTCC
>DATHNU010000254.1:0-2407 GCA_035485695.1 Reyranella sp.
GTGACGGCCTTGGCGGCGAGCGCGAACAGCGGCAGCGTCTGCTTCAGGATCGTCAGGTCGGAGTCGAGATAGCCGCCCGGCCGGTCGGTCGTGACCGAACAGACCAGCCCCAGCCGATCGGCGTGCTCGGCTTCACGCTGACCGCCGATCTTCGGCATCAGCTCCCCCATGGGAAAGACGCGGCCCAGCCACTCCGTCATGCCCGCCGCGTGCAGCTCCTCGAACACGGGCGCTTCCGCGGCGACCATCGGATCGTCGACGCGGCGGCGTTGCTCGGCGATGCCGTCCCGCAGCATCGGCGCGAAAGGGCTCTCCCGAACAATGGGCGAGTCGATGTCACCATGACCGAACTCGAAGTGCTGGCCGAGGCCCGTTGCGCGATTCCAGATCATGCTGCGCGCCCGCACCATGGGGTGCAGCGTGTTCATGCCGACGAAGGTGCGCGCCACGGGCACGCCCAGGTCGTTCAGCCGTCGCGAGAAGCCGTCGACCATCTCCTCCAGCGGCAGGTTGCGCAGGCCCGATTCGGCCAGCCAATCGGCAAGAGCTGTCAGTTGCATCACGATGCACTCACCGTGCCTTTGCAGCCCCTGCGGATCAAGGTCGCGTGATGCCACATTTCCCGCGGCAGCCGCACAGTGCATAATGGCGGCGCCGACAGTCGCGTCGGCCCGGTCGTAGCCACCCGGTCAAAACAGGAGCACCAGATGTTTGTCGTCTTCGCCCGGGAGGCAGGCTGATGTTCAGCCTCGTCTTCACGCGGCGCTACAGCATGGCGCATCGGCTGATGGCCGACGTCCGCAGCAAATGCGCCGTCCCGCACGGTCACAACGAGCTCGTCACCGGCAGGCTTCAGGCCAGCGCGACGCGGCGCCTCGACGGCGTCGCCAACATGGTGGAGCCGTTCGAGACCGCCAAGACGCGTTGGCACCGCTGGATCGACGAGGAAGTCGATCACGCGCTGCAGCTCTCCGATCGCGACCCGCTGATCGGCTACTTCCGGGCGCACGAACCCGACAGGCTGGCGCGCCTGCTGGTCACGCCGGGCGATCCCACGACGGAAATGCTGGCCGCCTGCTTCATGGCCAAGCTCAACGCCTTCCTGGAAAAGGACGGCAGCTCGCTGCGCTGTGTCGAGGTCGTGGTCGAGGAAACGCCGACCAACACGGTGACCTTCGCGGGCGATCCCGCCCAGGTGCTGCCCGAACGATCGGTTGCGGGCAATCGTGCGGATTGGTGGTGGCGCGCGGACCGCAGCATCAACGATCTCGACCGCGACGCCGCGGGATCATGAGCACGATCCGCATATCGGAGATCTTCGGACCGACGGTCCAGGGCGAAGGGGCGCTGATCGGCAAGCCGACCGTGTTCGTGCGCACCGGCGGCTGCGACTTCCGCTGCAGCTGGTGCGATACGCTGCATGCCGTGCTGCCGGCGCACCGTCACGATTGGTCGCCGATGACGCCCGAGGAGATACTGGCCCGCGTCGAGCAGCTGACCGGCGGCGTCCCGGTCCTCATCACCCTCTCGGGCGGCAATCCGGCGATCCAGCCGCTCGGGCGCCTGATCGCGTTGGGCAAGGAGCACGGCCACCGCTTCGCGATGGAGACCCAGGGCAGCGTCTCCAATGACTGCTTCGCCGCGCTCGACTGGCTGGTGCTGTCGCCCAAGCCGCCCTCCTCCGGCATGACGACCGATTGGCCGGTATTCGACGCCTGCCTCGCCGCCGCCGGCGACGGTCCGCGCACGGTCCTCAAGGTCGCCGTGTTCAACGACGCCGACTACGACTTCGCCGGCCGGGCGGCGGCGCGCTATCCGTCCCTGCCGCTGTACCTTTCGGTCGGCAACCCCGCGCCCGGAGACGACACGGGCCGCGGCGGGGCCGACTTGGCCGACCTGCTCGCGCGGTTCCGCTGGCTGGTCGACAAGGTGGCGCGCGACCGCTGGTTCGAGGCAACCGTGTTGCCGCAGCTCCACGTGCTGGCCTGGGGCAACCAGCGTGGCGTGTGATCGAACGAAGACGCCAGTGCAGGTTCCGAAGGGTTAAACCAAAACACCTCACCCTGAGGAGCGCCCGCAGGGCGCGTCTCAGGGTGAGGTGTCTTTTTGTCAAGAGGGTACGCTCTACGCCGGCGGCGGCACCATCGTTCCCTTGGGCAAGGCGGCGCAATGATCGTAGATCACCGACGGGCGGGTGAACCACACCTTGTCCTTCTGCGGGTGATTCACGATGTGCTGCAGCGCCTCGCGCAGCGTGCGCAGCCGATAGGGCTGGCCCACCACCATCGTATGGAGTGCGATGCCGCAGACCAGCGGCTGCTTGGCCGATTGACGCAGAAGCTCCTCGAACTGGCCGATGATGAAGTCGCGGAACTGCTCGGGCGTGTGGTGGCGCACCAGGATCTGC
>DATHNU010000255.1:0-12736 GCA_035485695.1 Reyranella sp.
CACGCGGATCGCCTGGCAGCCGAGAAGCCGCGAAAAGACGCCATCCGGCGCCAGGCGCACCTCGTGGCGGTCGGCGAAGACGACCTCCGGATCGGGATGAACGTCGCCATTCTCCAGCCGCGGCATGCGATGGTTCATGCGCCCGGGCAGATCGCGGATCTCGGGATGCAGCGAGCCGCCGAAGGCGACATTCATCTCCTGGAAGCCGCGGCAGATGCCGAACAGCGGCACGCCGCGGTCGACGCAGGCCTCGACCAGCGCCAGCGCCACGGCATCGCGATCGTGATCGTAGGGTTCGTGACGCGGATCCGGCTCGACGCCAAAGCATGTCGGATGAACATTGGCCCGGCCGCCCGTCAACAGGATCCCGTCGACGGTGTCGAGCAGCGCCTCGATATCCGTGATGTCCGGCGAAGCGGCGAACATCAACGGCAGCGCGCCTGCAACCTCCGAGACCGCCCGTAGATTGCGTTTTCCCACAAGCTGCGTGTTGAATTTGCCCTCGATGGCATGGGCATTCCCGATCACACCCACCACCGGCTTGGTCATTTTAGGGATCTTACGCTCACTGTAGAGAAACTTGCCAATCATCAGCCATTTTCGTGCCAGGGCAAAGCGCCTATCTGGCGCGTCGGAACAATATTTTTCGGGACGCCAATACCCAGGCCTATCCCAGGGGCATCGTCAGCTGTCGCCTCCGACCCGCTCACAGCAAGAATGCCGCCCAAGAATGCGGTCGTGCTGGTCGTCGACGGGACTGCCGGCAACGCCTCCGCCAACATTCTGGCGGAGGCGCACCACGAGATACCGCTAGTCCACAGCGCGCTGGGCTCTATGGTTTCGTCGTCGCCGGAGTTGTCGCCGGAGTCGTCGCCGGCGCCGGCGCGGTATGGCGCATCCCCACCATGCCAAGCCCGCCGCCCGGCGCATTGAGGTCGGGCACGATTGCGATGTTGGCCATCATGCCGGCGTCCTCGTGGTCGAGGATGTGGCAGTGCAGCACGTATTCGCCGATATAACGGTCGTACCGGGTCCTGACGCGGATCTGGTAATTGTTCTCGACGATGAGGGTGTCGCGGAACACGTGCCACATCCCGCAATACTGGTTGGCCAGCTGCTGCTTGTCGGACGACACGATCTCCGGCCGGCAGGTGCCGTCGGGATTGTAGATCGAGACCTGCTGGCCGTTGGCGTTGGTCGTCGTCACATCCATCACCTGAAATGGATTGACGTGGATGTGAAATATGTGCGGCTCGCCCTGGGACGTCAGCACCCAGTCGTCGGTGGTGTTCACCTCCCGGACGAAGTTCACCACGTCGGGATCGTATGATTTTCCGTTGATCGTGAAAGCCGGGAAGTTGATGACGAAGCTCGCCTGCTGGACTTCGCTGTCGGTCTTCGGCGGCGCCAGCATGTCGAAAGGCGCCCACGGCCGAAGATCGCCGGCCTGCAGGCCGGTGCGGATGGCGGCGGGCAGCTGCGGATTGGCATCGTACAACGCCTTGCCGACATAGGCCTGCAGGTCGCCGGTCACGGCGTGGCCGCCGCGCACGTGGACGTAGGCCAGCAATTGGGGAGTCGATGGCCCCTGACCGCCGCCGCCGTTGGACACGCGCTCCGCGGCCGGCGCCGCCTGGTTGAGCAGGCAATAGTCGCCGTCCGACGGGAACGCCACGAGGATGTCGCTGCGGTATCCGGGCTGCAGGTAATTCGACTCCAGCCCGCTGGCGACCTGGGACGCATGGACGGTGCGGATCTTCGTTCGCGTCAGGCCGTCGGAGGCGATCTCGAATTGCGGGACCAGGGTGGCAGGCGTGGCGTTGCAGGAAGCGAGCAAGTCGGCCTTCTGCTGCTGGCGGTTGCCGATCAGCGCCGAGGCGGCGATGAGGTTCCGCGTGCCCACGGGCGTGGCGCGCACGACCTGGACATTGATCGTGTCGTGGATGCCGGCATGCACGAAGCGCCAGCGCTGGATCTCGCCCGCCGCCACAGTGATCGTCGGCTGCACCACGCCGTTGATGCTGGTGAAGCGGCCGTTGGTGTCCCAGATGGTGGGCGAGTCGAGCTGCAGCGGGAAGCTTTCGACGACCCCGGGGCTGACCGGGTTGCCGGGGCTGGGCAGCGGGCACGTCCACGGCGCGTTCGCGATGTCGGGGCCGCTGTTGGTGTTGTAGAGCCCCTTGGTGGTGTAGATCTGCTGCCACGGCCCGCCGTCCTGGCCGGGCTGGTTGGCGAAGCAGGCATAGGCGATCTGCTGGAACAGGAAGAGCTGCTCCTTGAGCGGCACGCCCTTGGCGTCGTGCAGCACCGTGTCGATGTCGGCGACAGGTTGCGGGTTCTGCGGCGTTGGCGGCGCGTAGCGGCGATCGCCCTTGACGATCAGCACGCCCGAGGCGCCGCTCGCCACCTGCACCGCTGTCGAGCCGTGGCGGTGCGCGTGATACCAGAACGTGCCTGACGGATGGTCGGCCGGGATGTTGATCTCGTACGGAAACTTCGTCTGCGGCGCGATGTTGAGCAGGACGTTGTCGCCGTTGCCGGCCGGCGACACGTGCAGGCCATGGGTGTGCAGGTTGGTGGTGTTGAAGCAGCCGACGCCGGCCGGCAGGCCGAGGCCCGACGGCGGATTGGCAAGGCAGCTCGGATCGTTTTTGTCGAGGCCGTTGATCAGGTCCACGCGCAGCACATCGCCTGGCTTGACATAGATCGCCGGCCCCGATTTGCAGCCGCCATAGGAGCGCAGCTCGACCGGATCGTTGCCGTCCTTTTGCGGGTCGGTGGGATCGGGGTTGTTGATGGTGAAGCGGCCGAGCACGAAGTTCAGGACCACCGAAACGATGGAGCCGTTGCGCGCGATAGAGCCCTGCGGCCTGCAGCCGCCGGGCGTGGGCGCCACGGCCTCGAGCTGCACCACGCCGCCCTGCCCCGGCAGCGTCGGCGGCGCCTCGAAGGCGCGCGGACCGGGCGCCGCCATGACCGGCGATGCCAGCGCGAGCGCTGCGCCGAGCGGGACTATCCGCAAAAAGGTCTTCATCATCTTCTCCCCCGTCACTGGTCTGAGAAATCGTCGAAAAGGATGGCGGCGCGCCGGCGGCGCCAGAACGGCCACTCCATCCACCGCGATTCGCGGCCGTACTGCTCGCGCAGCGCGGCCTCGTACGCTGTCGCCTCGCGTGCGATCCACGCGCCGTAGCGTTTCAGGGCGGTGTCGTCCTTGCGGACCAGGCAGTCGCCGGCGGCATAGGCGGCGAAGATTCCCGAGCGCATCGCCTTGACCACGCCGTGACCCGAGATCGGATCGAACGCGCTGGCGGCGTCGCCGGCGCAAAGGAAGCGGAAGCCGACCGGCGTCGCGCTGTACCGGCCACCCGCAGGCACCACGAGGGGATGCTCGATCGGCTCGGCCCGTCGCGCGATCGCCGACGTGAATCGCGTCTTGTCGAGTGCCGTGCGCCAGCCGTGTGGCGTGCTCAGCCCGAGCCGGTGAGCGATGTCGGCGTCGGTCATGCAGACGAAGACGCGCCGGCCGTCGCCCAGCGCCACCGTGTACCACCAGCCGTCGTCGAAGGCCTCGACGAGCAATTCCGGCGCGGCCTGTCCCCGATCCGCGGCCTCGGCATAGGCTGCCACCAGACGGTCCCGCGCCATCGTCCGCCGGCCCTGGCGGTGCGCCAGCGCATTGGCGCGTCCCGTCGCGTCGATCACCAATCGCGCCGAGTGACGACCGCCCTCGCCGCAATCGACCGACCAACCGTCTGCCTCGTGATCGAGGTCGACGACCTTGGCGTCGATGCGCGTGGCGGCGCAGCAGGCCTGCGACGCGATCCAGCCGTCGAAGCAGGCGCGATCGACTCGCCAGGCCGGTCCGCGCGCCTCGAGCAGGAGCTCGCTCGACCGCAGCGCCGTGTCACCCCAGGCGGTAAGCGTGCGATGCGACGGGGCAAAACCCTCGGCGAGGAAGGCAGACCACAGGCCGAGCTGGCGCAGCACCGGCTGGACGAGAGGCGACAGCACCTCGCCGCAGGATCGCCGCGTCTCAGCGCGGGCGACCACGGCGATCCGCAGCTCCGGCGCCAAGGTTGCGAGCGTGCGGGCGGCGGCCGCTCCGGCCGGACCCGCGCCTGCGATCAGGACGTCGAACGCGGCCAAGGCTCAGTCCGCCCGTACCGCATAGAACGAGGCGACGACGCCGGCGGGCGCCACGGTGCCGGGCGCGCCGCCGCTGTGCGGGATCGTGCGGATCACCGAGCCGACGATGGCCGGACGCTGGTCGACGCCGTTGGGCCAGGCCGGCACCAGCGAGCCCCAATAGTCGTAGATCCATTTCTCGCCACCGACGACGCCCACGCCCTGGAAGCGCACCTGCATGGGCGAGCCGTAGGCGCGCGAGCCTTTCAGGGCGAGCGACCAGCCCGGACCGCCGATCGTGCCGGCCAGGAGCTGCATCGGCGCTTCGGCGATCTCTATCGTGCCGCGGCCGAACTCGAGACTGTTGAAGTCCGTGTTGACGTCGGGATCGTTGAGCAGGCTGCGGTAGGTCCAGTGTCCGACGAAAGGATTGTCGCTCATGACGCCTCGCTTGTTGGGTCGGTGCGGTCGGCCGTGGCCGATCAGGATCGCTCTACGCTGATGTACTTGTAGGTGAGGTCGTCCGCCGGCTGGGCGCCCGGCTGATAGGGGTTGCGCACGATGAAGCCGAGCTTGCACCACTCGGTGACCATCTTGAGATCGCCCGCCGGGGTTTGCGGCACGCCGCGGCTCCAGGTCGTCCACACGTAGTTGCTGGGTTGGCCTTTGTCGTCGAACGAGGCGATCTCGAAGGTCTGCAGCGGCCGGTGGGCCGGCCACCACAGCGTCGTCCAGGTCTTCTCGTCCTTGCGCAGCCGCTCGTCGTTGTCGCCGTCCGGCCAGAGGTTGTTCCAGTCGGCGTAGGTGATGTTGATGGGCTGCGTCGTGCACTCGTTGAAGTCGGATTGCCAGGGCAGCGCCATGTACTTGGTGAGATCGCCCGGCTGCAGGCCGGTGGCGAAGTCGTTGTCCTGGCTCAAGGGCGATTGAACGCTGAAGGTGTAGTCGGCGATCACGGTGCCCTGGGACTGGTTCGCCTGGGCGGCGCTCTGCAGGAAATCCGAGACGCCGCGGTCGGCGTTGATGCGATAGGGCGCCCGGTAGATCGACGGGTTGCGCATCACCCATCCCAGCTCGCCGCCGGGGCAGAAGGCTCCGCCCAGCACATTGCTCAGCACGCCGCGATCGAGCTCATGGCCGGTCTTCGGCGGCGCGGTCGGATAGGGCACGAACGGCGAGTAGTCGGCCGGCAGCCAGCCCTCCTCCTTCTCGTTGATGAACCAGCCGCGTGCCCATTGGCCAAGGATGAAGAGCTGGTACTCGGTGAGGTGTAGGAACTCCGACGGAGTCTCGTTGGTCAGCGGATTGTCGCCGCACAGCAACGGCATGAGCGGCAGCGAATGGGTGCGTGAGGAGGCGTGGTCCTGCACCTGGAAGGAATTCGCCTCGCCGGCGCGGCGCAGCAAGTCGAACAGGAAGCGGCGCATCGGCCCATAGGAATCTTCCATCGATTCGACGTGGCGGGACGGCCCGGCCGCGAGGGCCACCTGCACCACCGCCTCGCCCTGGCTGGCGTCGCGCAACGCCGCCTCCGGCGGCGTTCCCGGCTCGGGGCGCCGCGTCACGCGGCGCGGCGTGCGCGAGAGCTTGTCGGGGTCGAACGTGCCGCGCTGGGCCTGGTCGTGCGGGTAGTTCGACTGCTGCAGGATATCGTTAAGATAACGGAACTCGTCCGGGCGAAACAGGATCGGCCAGATGTCGCGGTAGAACCACGGCCGGTAATCGCGGTTCCAGGCGAGCCGGCCGGCTTGCCAGTGGCGCAACGCGGTCTCGTCGCCGAACGGGATCTCCTGCGGGTCGTCGAAAGTGCCGAGGATGCCGTAGGTTCCCGTATCCGTGGCGAAGCGGCGCACGTAGAGATCGTGCAGCACCTCGTCCATGGTGATCATGTCGAGGATCTGCGGCACGAACCGCGGATAGCCGACGACCACCCACGCCGGAAACTCGACGTCGACGTAGCGGTTCTGGCCGACTTGCTCAGAATACATGACCAGCCGGGCCATCACCGGACCGTCGGAGATGTCGTCGTACCAGCCGTCGGTGTTGGCGTAGTCGTCGATCTTGGGACCTGCCGAGTCCGACGCCCCTTCCATGCCCGAGCGGCCGTGGCCGCCGAGCACGACCAGGCGGCCATGGTCATCGGTCATCATCTCGCCGAGCGTATCGATGTCGAACGGCTGCAGGCCCTTGGGCGGAAAGGTGGTGGCATAGGCGCCGACGCCGCCCGAGCGGTCGAAGTGGGCGCGCCGGTCGGTGGTCGCGTTCACGCTGCGCGGGCCGGGATCGATGATCAGCCGGTCGCGGTCCTGGCCGGTGACGCCGGCATTGCGACGCGGGCTGCCGGATGCGTAGCCGTGCTCGCCCTTGAGCTCGCTGAACGGATACCAGGACGCCTTCTTGTTGGCGACGTAGGCACGCCACTGGATGTCGACCAGCACGCCGCGATTGCCGCCGCCCTCCACCGGATCGCCGATCGCCAGGGGCCGGCCCTCGGGATTCAACTCGTCATAAGCGAAGATCTGGAAGCGCGCCGCCTGGCGCTTCACGCGGCCCTGGGCGTCCTTGAAGGTCTTGACAGGCACCGGCGCGACGCCGTCGGGCCCGTATTGAGGGTTGCCGAAGCCGTCGCAGGCCTGAGGCAGCGCCGCCGGCGTCTCCGGCGCGAGGTAGAACTCGGTATCGCTGTTGCCCAGGCGCGCGATCCCGATGCCGGGATGGATTCGATACGTAGCCATGACTCCCCCAAGCTTCTCAATCCAGGAAACTGATCGACACGCCTTCGAGCTTCAGCAGTTCCGTCTCCTCCTGATAGTCGCCGCCGATCACCACCAGGGTGATCTGCAACGGGCCGCCGCCGTCGAGCAGCGGCCTGGCCGCGGCAGTGACGTCGATGCGATGGTTGCGCGGCGTATTGTGGCTGCGGGGCCGCTGGTCGAAGCGCCGCGGCTGGGCCGGCGGGATGTCGCAATGGCCGGGCCCGCCGTAGCAGGCGCCGTGGCCGAAGATCGAGATGTAGCCGGCGTAGTGCGGGTTGCCCCTGATCGGCGTCGAAGCGTTTGCGCCGGGATCGTTCAGGAAGGCGCGCACGAAGCACGAGCGCAGCAGCTGCGGCACCTGATGCAAGCGGATCTCGGCGCGCTTGAAGCTGCGCGCCGCCTCCGGCACGGCGATCGGCTGCGACACGAAGCGGTTGACCGGCGCTTCCAGGCCGACCGGCATGAAATGGGAGCTGCGCACGTACTCGTAGCCGAACGGCGCGATGTCGAGCGTGTCGCGGATCGTGTAGTTCCACGGCGACAGCACGGCGTCGAGATCGGCCGGCAGGGCGTTGGGATTGAGCTTCTGCCATTCCCCCCAGATACGGTCGATGTTGACGTGGATCGGCCAGAACACCGGGTCGTAGGACGCCGTCAGGTTGCTGAACATGTCGCCGAGGCCCGGCTGCGAATAAAGATCCGACCGGGCATGGAAACGGCGCCCGCCCACCTGGGCGGCGGCATTGCGGCGAGCGGTGAGTGCACGCAGCGGCGCGGTATCCGCGTCGGGCCGCGGCGCCGTGCCGGTCGCGGTCGGCCCATCACTGCAGACATAAGTGGCGGCGCCGGCATCCGGGTTCTGTCCGCCAGTCCAGATGTGCATGGTGTTGTGGGGGTTCTGGTCGAGGAAGCCGAACGCCGAGTCGTAGATGCTGCCGCCGCCGAAGTCGCGGAAGTTGTTGAGGCTGAGGATCTGCGCGATGTCATCGGCCGACGGGTAGTGATAGTGGATCACCTGGTTGATGGTCCCGCCGCCGGCATACTCGGCGGGATAGCGCAGCGGATACCAGAGCGCGTTCGACTCCAGCAGCGCATCGATCACGCGCCGGCGGTTGGCGTCGCCTGGATCGGGCGTTACCGCCGAATATCCGATCGTGCCGATCAGATTGCAGAAGAAGGTGTGTTGCGAGGTGAAGCACACGCGGTCGCGAGCGAGCGCAAGGATCGCCTTCTTCTGATCCGCACTTGGCGCGGGATCGAGCGCCGCCGCCAGCCTCTCGGCCGCTTCTTCCGTGAGATAGGCTTGCATCGACTTGGGAATGATGCGGCCCTTGTCCGGCTGCTCCGGCCAGTACTCGGGCATGGTGAAGTCCCAGTACGGCAGCATCAGCCCGGGCTCGAAGTCCTGCAGGTTCTGCTCGAACTCATAAAGGTAGGCGCGGTGCCAGGGCAGGAAACGCTCCCAGCCGTGCTGGCAATGGTTCTGGTGGACCAGCGCCTGGTTGTTGTAGCTGCGCCGATCCTCCGGCCATTTGTTCAGGTCGTAGAGCCGGCGAAAGCCACGCCGCAGGCGATCGAGCTGCGGCTCGCTCATGCAGTCGATGTTCATGCGCCGCCGCGGCTCGCCCGCTCCGCTTGCCGGTGAATAGCCGTCGGCCGCCACCGGGAACTCGGCGATCTCGCTGACGCGGACCGTCGCGGTCGGCGCCGAATCGCCGGGAGAAAGCTCGACCGGCATGCTGGTCGTCTCGCCCGGGCAGCCGGCATCGATCCAGTCGGCGATGCGGTCGATGTCGGCCGGCGTCACGGCACGGCCGCCCCACGGCAAGGGCGGGAAGCGGCCACCGTCGAACGGCGCTTCGCCGCGCAATCCCTTGACCAGGCCGGACGCGGCGCTGCGCGCGCCGGCCGGCGCACAACAGGCGTGTCCCGCCGGCAGGGGTGCCACCATTTTTACGCCGAAGATCTCCGCATTCTCCAGCGCGCGCGCACCGTTGCCCCAGAACCGGCCGGCGCCGCCGTAATCGGCCGAGCTGTCGCCCGCAGCGTCATCCAGTATCGCTTTCACGCGCGCATACGGAATCGTCAGTGCTCCAGTGTCCATTTCACTCCCCCAAGAGGCGAAGACAGGAGGCCAGCCCGGCGACCAAACGCCGAGGCAATTACCTAACTACAACTTGTGGATGCTGTCCACGTCTCCTCGCAACTCTGCATCGACGTGCCGCGCGATATGCATTTTTGGAGGCTTGCGCCGAACGTCATCGCGTCAGGAATGTGACAGGGGTCGGCGGCTGACCGGAATTCACTTTCGCTGAAACAATTGCGCGGCTCGATTTGAACCGGCCACACGCACCGTGTCGCCGTGTTGTGCGGTCCTCCCGCGATGCCGAAGAAGACGTGCGGCTGGCTGCACGCCCTCCTCGGCTACTCCAGGACCGCCATCTCACCAGGATGTACCGCGGCACGCCTCAGCAGGAAGATCAGCGGCAAGGCCACCAGCGCCACCAGCATCATCAGTTTGAAGTCGTCGGCATAGGCCACGACGCTTGCCTGCTTGGTCACCTCGGCGTTGAGCGCGGCCAGGCCCACCGTCGTCGCCCTGTTCCAGATCTGCGCCGGGCCGAGTGCGCCCAGCGCGGCGTTGAACGGCGTGACATGGCCCGCCAGCTCGGAATGCACGATCTGTGTATTGCGCGTCAGCAGGAAGATCACCAGCGAGATGCCGATGCTCGAGCCGATGTTGCGCATCAGGCTGTAGAGCGCCGTGCCCTGGGTGCGGAACGCGCCCGGCAGGGTGGAGAAGGTGATGGTCGAGAGCGGCACGAACATGAAGCCTAGCCCCATGCCCTGCAGCACGCCGGTGCGGATCAGGGTCCATTGCGAGACGTCGGGCGTGAAGTAGGTCATCTCCCACAGCACCTCGGCCGTCAGCAACAGGCCCGCCCCCAGCAGAACGCGGGCGTCGACCCGGTTGATGATGCGGCCCACGATCATCATGGCGACCATGGTGCCGATGCCGCGCGGCGCCAGCACCAGGCCGGCGGTCAGCACCGGATAGCCCATCAGGTTCTGCAGGTAAGGCGTGATCAGCGCCAGCGAGGCCAGCAGGATGATGCCGACCACGAAGATGAAGCAGAGCCCGATCGTGAAGTTGCGGTCCTTGAAGATGTGCGGATCGATGAACGGCGCCTTGGCCGTGAAGGTCTGCACCAGGAACAGGTAGAAGGCGAGCGCCGCCACCACGGCCTCGACCACGATCTCGGTCGAGGAGAACCAGTCGAGCTGCTCGCCGCGGTCGAGCATCATCTGGAACGAGCCGATGGCGATGCTGAGCATGGCAAAGCCGAACCAGTCGAAGGTGCCCTTGCGGGTCGTCGTCTCGGAGAGATAGGCCGACAGGCCGACGAAGGTCAGGATGCCGATCGGCACGTTGATGTAGAACACCCAGCGCCAGTCGTAGACCTCGGTCAGCCAGCCGCCCAGCGTCGGACCCAGGATCGGGCCGACCATGACGCCGACGCCCCACATCGCCATCGCCTGGCCGTGCTTCTCCTTTGGGTACGAATCGAGCAGCACGGCCTGCGACAGCGGCACCAGCGAGGCGCCGAACAGGCCCTGGATCAGGCGGAACATCACCATCTCGGGCAATGTCTGGGCGAGGCCGCACAGGACGGAGGCGCCGGTAAAGCCCGCGACGGCGATCAGGAACAGGCGCTTGCGCCCCAACCGTGCCTCGAGGAAGCCGGTGACGGGCGTCGCGATGGCGGCGGCCACGATATAAGAGGTCAGCACCCAGTTGATCTGGTCGACGGTCGCCGACAGCGAGCCCTGCATGTAGGGCAGCGCCACGTTGGCGATCGTCGTGTCCAGCGCCTGCATGATGGTGGCGAGCATGGTGCAGGCCGTCAGCAGGACGAGATGCTTGGATTTGGGGGCGGTGGAAGTTTGCATGATCACTTGGTCTCGGATCGCCAATCAGCCTTCCTGCTCTTCTCGGACTCCTCTCCCCCTTGGGGGAGAGGTTGGGTGAGGGGGTGATGCAGGAGAAAGCCTTCGCTTGACCCCCTCACCTAGCCTCTCCCCCAAGGGGGAGAGGAACATGAGAAGAAGACATGAGTTGATGAGAGACGCCTCCCTTCACATCCCGACGAACTGCCGGGCCTGCTCCACAAGATCGCCCAGTGCGCGGCGATGGCCGGTGTCGATCTCGACCGTGGCGCTCATGCCGGTGCGCAGCGGCGGCGCGTCGGCCGGCATCTGAACGGAAAGACGGATCGGTACGCGCTGCACCACCTTCACCCAGTTGCCGGTGGCGTTCTGCGCCGGCAGCACCGAGAACTCGGTGCCCGTCGCCGGGCTGAGGCTGCTGACCGTCGCCTGCCATTCCCGGCCGGGATAGGCGTCGATGGTCACGACCGCCGAGGCGCCGGGTTTGAGATAAGTGAGGTCCGACTCCTTGGGATTCGCTTCGATCCACACATCGGCCGACGAGACCAGGCTGAAAGCCGCCTGCGCCGCCGGCAGGTACTCGCCAACCTGCAGCGCATCGACATTGGTCACGATGCCCGGGATCGGCGCCAGCACGGTGGTCCGCCTGAGGTCGCGCTGGGCCTTGTCGACCTGTGCCTTTGCGGCGAGATAGGTCGCATTCTGTTCGATCGGCGCCTCGGCGTTGCCGCCGAGCTGCGCCAGGGTCGCTTCGGCATCGTGCTGCGTCATGGTCACGTGGTCGCGCGCCGAGTCGAGGTCGCGCTTGGCCTGGTCGAAGGCCGCCTTCGAGACCGCGCCGCTCTTCACGAGTTGCTGCTGACGCTGATAGTTCGCCTCATATAAGGCGACATCGGTCCTGGCCTGCTCGATCTGCGCCTGCTTCTGGCGATAGGTCGCTTGCAGGGTGATGAGCTGGTTGCGCACCGTGCCGAGATTGGCCTCGGCGCCCTCCAGCGCGATCCGGAAAGGTTCCTGGTCGAGGGTGAACAGGACCTGGCCCTTCTCGACTTTCTGGCTTTCGCGCACGGCCACGTCGGACACGATGCCCGACACGTCGGTTGCCACGGTAAGCTTGCCGGCATGGACATAGGCGTCGTCGGTCGAGATGTAGCGGCCGCCCGTCACGTAGACGAACAGCGCGCCCGCCGCCACGAGGGCGGGCCCAGCCGTCAGCAGCACGCGCCGCAGCGTCTTGGGCTGCTTGAGCTTGGCCAAGGTGGGCGCGGCGACCTCATCGGCCAGGCCGCGCCGCCGGAAGAAGGCTCTGTTAGCCATGACTCGCTCTCCTGTCACCGCTCGCGCCCGTCGTCGCTTTGGCCAGAAGGTTGGCCTTCATGGCCGACAGGATCGCGAACAACTGGTCGCGCTGCGCCTCGGCGACCCCTTCCAAAGCTTCCTCACGGGTGGCGGCACCTATCGAAAAAATTTCGCCCAGCAGCGGATGGGCCTTTGGGGTGAGATGCAGCAGCCGAATGCGGCGGTCCGTGGGATGGGCGCGCCGCTCGACAAGCTCCGCCTCTTCCAGCCGGTCGAGGATGCGTGTCAGCGTGATCGGCTCGACTTCGAGGATCTCGGCCAGTCCGCCCTGCTGGATGCCCTCGTGGCGTGCCAGATGCGCCAGCACCGAGCACTGCGAGCGCGTGAGCCCGAGCCCGAGCCCGCGCGCCTTCTGCTCGAAGCGCTTGCGCATCAGGCGGGCCACGTCGTGCAAGAGAAAACCGAAATTGCGTTCTGGAAATTCCATAGCATCCTACTCTTGAGCATGCCTAATATAAGCTTGCTTATGAATTTCGCAAGGGATGCGCCTCGGAAGTTTGGAATTCACCCCTAAGTTATTGTTATATTAATATTTATTCGCCTTT
>DATHNU010000256.1:0-3032 GCA_035485695.1 Reyranella sp.
GATCTTCATCACGCCGTCTTCGACGGATTTCAGCAGGTGAGACATCGACTTCCTCCGGGATTGCGGATCGCTTGGCTTGCGGCGAATGTTTCCCAAACCGCGCAGTCGCGCAACGACATTCCGCCTCGCTGCGCGGAACGATCCGGGAGGAGCGATAATGTCCATGGAATACGAGACTTTGCTCACCGAGCTTGCCGACGGCGTGATGACCGTCACCCTCAACCGACCCGACAAGCTCAACGCCTTCAACACCGCCATGAGCCGGGACTTGATCGATTTCTTCGGCAAGGTGAATGCGCTGGACGAGGTGCGCGCCATCGTCGTCACCGGGGCAGGCCGCGCCTTCTGCGCCGGCGCCGACATCTCGGGCGGCAGCGGCGCCTTCCAGATCTGGAACGACGGCAGCAAGCCGCAGAAACGCGAGGCCAAGGATTCGATCACGCTCGCCATCTTCAACTGCCTGAAGCCGATCGTGGCGGCGATCAACGGTGCGGCGGTAGGCGTCGGCATCACCATGTGCCTGCCCATGGATGTCCGCATGATGTCGACCGCGGCTCGCATCGGCTTCGTGTTCAACAAGCGCGGCATGGCGATGGAGGCAGGATCGTGCTGGTTCTTGCCGCGGCTCGTGGGCATGCAGCGGGCGCAGGAATGGGTGATGACGGCCGAGCTGTTCGGTGCCGAAGAGGCGTTGAAAGGCGGCCTGGTCCGGTCCGTCCATGCGCCCGACGAGCTTCTGCCCGCGGCGCAGGCGCTGGCGAAGAAGTTCGCCGCCAGCTCCTCGTCTTCCGTCGCCGCCGCGGTCAACCGCCGACTGATGTGGTGCATGCTGGGCGCCCAGGATCCGCTCGACGCCGTCACGCTCGACCTGCAATGCGTCGGCTACCTCGCCGCCGGCGCCGATGCGCAGGAGGGCATCAAGTCGTTCTTCGAAAAACGCGCGCCGAATTTCCCGCTGAAACCCAGCAAGGACATGCCGCCGTTCGGGCCATGGGCTTAGGGGCTTTCGGGCCGAAACGAAAATCACCTCACCCTGAGGAGGCCGCGAAGCGGCCGTCTCGAAGGGTGGGCAAACGGCACGCACCTGTGCCCATCCTTCGAGACGCGCCCTGCGGGCGCTCCTCAGGATGAGGTCTTGGATGTTGCTCCGATTGGGGTCGTTGGAGAGACTCTACGGCGAATAGCTGCTCGAATTCTCGAGGTTCTGCATCGTGAGCGCGAGCAGCAGCGTCAGCAGGAATACCTGGAAGGCTGGATCGAATTCGGCCGGCAGGTTCATGTGCAGGGTGCGGCTGAAGAATTTCTCCTGACCGACCGAGCCCAGCGACTGCTCGCTGCCTTCGCGGTAGAGATGATAAGGACGGGAGACCTTGCGGAAGGAGAAACTCTCCCCGCCGCGGCTCACGGCGAAGCTGTTCTTGACCCGCTCGCCCAGCGCCAGGGTCTGGCCGCTGGCGTCCTTGAGCGCCCATGGATTGGGCGGCGGCTTCTCGGCGGCCGTCATCACCCGGATCAGCGCCTCGTAGAGCCGCTCGTCGTGCCGCTCGCTCACCCTCGCCACGCTGTAGTCCTTGCCGTCGACGGTGATCGATGCCTTCATCGCCTTCTTGTCGAAGACCAGGCCGCCGATCGGCCGGCCCTCGTCGAGGATGTCGAACATCATGTCGGTGTTGAAGGCGCCGACCTTGTCGCGCTTGGCAGCCCGCGTGGTGAGCATGGCTATCCCCCGCCTTTTCGATGCCACGATACGGATCGTGGGCGAAAAGCGACTTGGAAGAAAGGCCGTCCGGGCGTCTAATGGCGGTCTCGCCGGAGGTTTGCATGCCGCCTGACTCTGCTGTCGCTGCGAGTACGCGTTCCGACCCCCTGTACTGCGCGCTGGAAGAGCGCGTCATGGCCCGCGACCAGAAGGGCGCGAGCGAGGTCTACTACAGCCTGGTGCGCGAGGGCCGGCCCCTGCCGGAGATGCTGCGCGAAGCCGTGCGCATCCACGCGCCCTACACCCACGTGCCCTATCACGAGCGCCTGGACGACGGCTTCGTGAACTTCGTCAACAACGACCACTGCCTGCTGAGCGCCCGCGCGAGCCTGAACTTGTCGAAGATGCTGCCGGGCGGCGCGTCGGGCCTGCCGATGGCGCAGACCATCTGGTACATCCCGACCGGCCTCGACATCTGGAACCAGAAGATCGCCAAGGCGCCGGGCCATTACGCGCGCGGTTTCCAGATGCCCGACGGACCGCCGCCGGTGCCGGTCGTGCACTGGCCCGACCAGTCCCCGCACGCGCTCGACGGCCCACTGAAGGACCGGCTGGGCCAGTGGATGACGCTGGTGCATCGCGGCCAGGTGGTCGACGCCTACCGGGTGTTCCTCGGCCTGATGCAGAACCCGGCCGAGCGCCGCACGGCTCTGGCCGAGCTCTGCTTCGCCGGCCTGATCGACGTGCAGGATCGCTCCTTCCACAATCGCTCCTACACGACCGGCCACAAATCCTTCCGCGCCCGCGCCACCGTCGAGCTCGGCGAGGCGATCGGCTGGGACAGCGCGCACGACGTGCTCTATGCCGGCGCGCTCGACATCGCCGTCGGCCCGCGCTGGTACTCGCTCTACGAGGCGGCGAGCAACGCCATCCTGATCAACCTCGAAGGCCAGACCCTGCACGCCGTGCCCTATAGCGGCACGACCGAACAGGAGCGTGAGATCCTGGCCAACAACAAAGCGCCGCTCGACGCCGGCGAGACCGACGCTCTGATCGAGGTCATCCTGCGCGAGCCCGAACCGGCCTACCTGCCACTCCTGACGGCGCTCCTGAAGGCCGGCAAGAGCCCGCGCGCCATCCTCGATGCGATCCAGGTTGGCGTCGCCCAAGTCGTGATCGAGACCCACGAAGAGCTGAACTTCTCGCTGCCGCAGCATTGCTACGAGTACTGCAACACGCTGGGCTGGTTCTGGGACAAGTTCGACCATCCGCAGCGGCTGAAGCTGCTCTATCTCGCCGCCGCCTATCTCAACCAGGCTGCCTGGCATCAGAA
>DATHNU010000257.1:0-10007 GCA_035485695.1 Reyranella sp.
AGGATCTCGTTGTGGATGGTAACGGCGCTCACCACGCTCGACAGCCCGCCGCTCTTGGAGCGGCGCAGGCAGAGCAGGCCTACGATGTCGCCCGAATCGGTATGGAAAGGCAGGTGGGCGCTGGTCTCGTAACCGCGCACGTCGATATCACCGTAGTGGCGCCCATGATCGTAGACGTGACCCAGGAGGTCGCCCTTGGGATTTTGGGTCACCGCGTGGCCGAGATAGAGGCCCATGGCCCAGAAGATCATGCCGACCTCGGCATCGGTGTAGTCCGCGGCGTTGAGGCCGCGCAGTACATAGAAGCCGCGGCCGTCGATGATCTCTTCCTGCCACTGGCGCAGCAGGGGCCCGAGCGTCGGCAGCGGGAAGTCGTCCCGGGTGAGCGCTGCGAACGGCAGACCGCGTCGGCTGACCGACTGGGCGGCCGCGGCGATCTCCGCGAGATGGGCCGGCTCGAGATGGACGATCCAGGAACTGTCGTTCGCCAGGTCCCGGCCGTACCAGGCCGACGGATGGTTCACGATTTCCTTCAGAATCTCGGTCATGGGTTGATTTTCCTCCTCCAGGCCGCGGCCCTTTCTTCGGCCACGGTGCGCCTGGAGTCTTCAAGCCACAAGGCTTCCTCGATCGGGATGGGAAAGCTCTCGATGCAGGCCAATAGCCATCGTCCCGCATCGCGCAACGCGCGGTTCGTCTTGGGGTTCATGGCTTTGTTTCCGGCGCCTTCCAGGATCACGGTTCCCTCCCGGTTCGGCCGGTCGTCATGCAAACCGCATGCCGCCAACGGCCCTTGTCCCGATGGCGCCGGACCAACAGAATGCGTATCGGGCCAGCGAGGGAACCATCATGGATATCGTGCAATCCGCGCCATACGATCTTCTGCTGCGGGGCGGCAGAGTCATCGATCCGGCCCAGGGTCTCGACGGCGTGCTGGATGTCGCCGTGCGCGACGGTCGAATCGCGGCGGTGGGCAAGAACCTGCCGGGTCCGGCGAAGCAGACGGTCGATGTCGGCGGCAAGCTGGTCCTGCCCGGCCTGATCGACACCCACGCCCATGTCTATCGCTATGTCAGCGGCCGCTTCGGACTCGACGCCGATACCGTGGGTGTGCATTCCGGCGTGACCACGGTGGTCGATCAGGGCGGGCCCTCGGTGCTGACCTTTCCCGGCTTCCGCGAATATGCCGTGAAGCCCGCCGCCACCCGCGTGCTGGCCTTCATCTCCGCCTACATGGTGGGCGGGCTGGAAGGTCACTATTACCCCGAGCTCTACCGCCCCGACTGCATCGCAGTCGACGACACGGTGCGCGCGGCGCGTGAGAACGCCGACCTGGTGCGCGGCGTAAAAGGCCATGCCGAGATCGGCGGCTTCACGCGCTGGGGTGACGAGGCGATGCGCCGCGCCGCCGAGATCGGCCGCGCGCTCGACCTGCCGCTCTACATTCATTTCGGGCAGCTCTGGCCGTTGCCCGAAGACAAGCACCCCTACGATCCCGACGCCATCTTGCCGGAGATGCTAAAAATTCTGCGGCCCGGTGACATTCTCGCGCATCCTTTCACCCGTCATCCCGGCGGCTTCGTCGATCAGCACGGCAAGGTCCATCCCGTCGTGCGCGAGGCGCTGGCGCGCGGACTCAAGACCGATGTTGGCCATGGCTCGCATTTCTCCTTCAAGATGGCGCGGCTGGTGCTCGAGGCCGGCATCGTGCCCGACACCTTGGGCGCCGACATGCACGGCTACAACACGACGATCCCCAAGCCGCGCGGCACGCCGGAGGCACATCCCGACAAGGAGGAAATGCATCTGTTCGCCGGCGCGCAGAATTTCTCGCTGGCCTCGGCCATGACCAGCATGCTGGCGTTGGGCCTCTCGCTCGAGCAGGTCGTGCCCATGGTGACCAGCAACTGCGCCGCCATGCTTGGCATGAAGGGCGAGATCGGCACCTTGCGTCCAGGAGTCGAGGCGGACGTGTCGGTCCTGGCCGACGAATGCGGACGCTTCGTGCTGAAGGACAATGAAGACACGCAAGTGGTGGCCGAACATTTCATCCGTCCGGTCTTTTGCCTGCGCGCCGGCAAGCGTTTCGATGCCGATTCGGTGATCCTGCCCCAGCCGATGCTGGCCGACGCCGCATGACGGCAGGTCAAGCGGCGCAAGCCGCGACGTTGGGCGTCGGCGCGTCGCTCCGACGCAAGGAAGACGCGCGCTTCCTGCACGGTCTCGGCCGCTTCGTCGGCGACATCACCCGGCCCGGCATGCTGGAAGTGGCCTTTTTGCGCAGCCCCGTTGCGCATGCGCGGCTGCTGGGCGTGACCAAGCCTGCCGGCGCGGAGAAGCACGTGTTCACGCTGGCTGACCTGGGCAACGTGCGCACCATCCGCGCCAACTCCGCCTTGCCGGGTTTTCGCGTCTCCGAGCAGCCGGCGCTGGCCATCGGCAAGCTGCGCCATGTCGGTGAGGCGATCGCCGCCTGCGTCGCCGGCACGCGCGCCGAGGCGGAGGATCTCGTGGCCGCCTGCGAGCTCGACTACGAGACGCTGCCCGCCGTGCACGACATGCTGGTCGCGCCGCTGCCGACGCAGCCGCTCATCCATGACGGCTGGTCGATGAACGCCTTCCTCGAGACGCGGCGCGACGACGATGTCAGCGCCCTCGACGCCATCGCCGCCGCGAAAGTGACGCGCACGCTCCGCACCTCGCGCCAATGCATGGCGCCGATCGAGGGCCGGGGCGTTTTGGCCGAATGGGATCCCCGGCTCGAGCAGATGATCGTCACCACCTCGACGCAGATGCCGCATGTCACCAAGAGCGGCCTGGCCGATTGCCTCGGCCTCGACGAAGGCCAGGTGCGCATCGTCTCGCCCGACGTCGGCGGCGGCTTCGGCTACAAGGGCATCCTGCTGCCCGAAGAGATCGTCTGCGCCAGCATCGCGCGCCTGCTCGGCCGTCCGGTGCGCTGGCTGGAAGACCGTTATGAGCAGCTCTCGGCCGGCGCCAACTGCCGCGAGCATCACTATGTCATCACGGCGTGGGCCGACCGTGCCGGCAAGCTTTTGGGCATGGACTGCGAAGCCACGGTCGATGCCGGCGCCTACTCGTCCTACCCGTTCGGCGCCTGCCTGGAAGCGGCGCAGGTCGGCTCGATCCTGCCGGGCCCCTACATCCTGCCGCTTCTGCGCTGCCACACCATCTCGGCCTGTACCAACAAGCCGCCGATCCTGCCCTATCGCGGCGTGGCGCGGACTGGCGTGTGCTACGCCATGGAGACAACGCTCGACGCTTTGGCGCGCCAGCTCGGCATCACCGCCCAGGCGATACGGCTCGCCAATCTCGTGCCGCCGGACGCGATGCCCTACCGCAACCTGGTGGGCAAGGTGTTCGACAGCGGCGATTATCCGGAGGCGCTGCGCCGGGCGGTAGCGGCCTTCGATCTCGACTCGATCCGCGCGCGCCAGGCCAAGGGCGAGGCGGTGGGCTTCGGCCTCGCCACCTTCTGCGAGCAGGGCGCGCATGGCACGTCGGTCTATCACGCCTGGGGCATTCCCTTCGTGCCGGGCTTCGAGCAGGCCTATGTCAGGCTCAGTCCCGATGGCGTGCTGGAAGTGCGCGTGGGGGTGCATAGCCACGGCCAGGGCATGGAGACGACCCTGGCGCAGGTAGCCCACGAGATCCTGGGCATCCATCCCGACAAGGTGCGCGTGGTCCATGGCGACACGGCGCTGACACCCTATTCGACCGGCACCTGGGGCAGCCGCGCCATGGTGATGGCGGGCGGCGCGGTGGCCGAAGCCTGCCGCCAGCTCGGCCAACGCGTCGCCGCGATCGGCGCGGCGCTGTTGCAGGTGCAGGCAGGCGACGTCGAAATCGCTGACGGCCAGGTGCGCCGCAAGGACACCACCAGCTCGGAGAGGGGCGGCTCAGTCAGCATCGCCGATGTCGCCTACACCTGGTACCGCGCGCCGCAGAATCTGCCGCCCGGCGTCGACAAAGGCGGGCTGGAAATCACCGCGGGCTACCGGCCGGATCCCGATATCGGCACGCACTCCTATGCCTGCCATGCCTGCGTAGCGCGGGTCGACACCGAGACCGGCGCCGTCGTGCTCGAGGACTATCTGATCGTCGAGGATGGCGGGAAGCTGGTGAACCCCATGATCGTCGACGGCCAGGTGCTGGGCGGCCTGGCGCAAGGCATCGGCACGGCGCTCTACGAGGAAATGCCGTTCGACGAGGCGGGCCAGCCGCTGGCTGCGACTCTTGCGGACTATCTGCTGCCCGGCACGACCGAGGTGCCCGACGTGCGGCTCGACCACATGGAGACGCTCAGCCCGTGGACGACCTTCGGCCAGAAGGGCATCGGCGAAAGCGGCGCCATCGGGCCACCGGGCGCGATCGTGAACGCGATCAACGACGCACTGGCGCCGCTCGGCGCCGAGATTTTTGACCTGCCAGCCAGCCCATCGCGCGTGCTGGCGGCGATCGCAGCGGCGCGGGCCAACCGTCCATGAAGCCCGCGCCTTTCGCCTATGCCCGCCCGAAGGACTGGTCGGAGGCGCTGAAACTTCTCGCCGCCGGCGCACGGCCGGGCGCCGGCACGCAGTCGCTGGGGCCGTTGCTCAATCTTCGCCTGGCGCAGCCCGACACGATCGCCGACCTGCGCCACCTGCCGGACTATGCCGGTGTCGCGACAGCGGATGGCGTGGTTCGCATCGGTGCCGGCACGACGCACGCGGCGATCGAGGATGGTGCGGTGCCGGGCCGGCTGGGCGAGATCATGGCGGGCGTCGCGCGCCGCATCGCCTATCGCCCGGTGCGCAACCGCGGCACGATCGGCGGCAGCTTGGCGCATGCCGACCCCGCCGCTGACTGGGTCGCCGTGCTGCCGGCGCTGGGCGCCACGGCGATCGCGCTCGGCCCGCGAGGCGAGCGGCGCCTTCCCACGGCGGGCTTCGTCACGGGCATCTTCGAAACCGCGCTCGCCGCCGACGAGCTTTTGCGCGCCGTCGAACTGCCGGTGTTGCCGGCCAGTGCGCGCTGGGGACACTGGAAGTTCTGCCGCAAGGTGGGCGAATTCTCCAAGGCCACGGCCTGCGTTCTGGCGCTGCCCGGCCAGGCGCCGCGTGCCGTGCTGGCCGCCCTCGATGCGCCGCCGCTGGTGATTGAAGACGCGCGGGCGCTGATGGCCGATCCGGCTGCCGAAGCCGCGCGCCTGCTGGACAGCTTTCCAGGCCTCACGGCCTGGCGCCGCGCCATCGCCGGTGCGGCGCTGCGCCACGTCGTCGAGCAGGCGGGGGTCGCGTGAGCAAGATCGCGATCTCGCTCACCGTCAATGGCACGCCTGAGCAGGTGCTGGCCGAGCCGCGCGAGCAGCTCGCCGATCTCTTGCGCGGCGGCCTGCTGCTGACCGGCACCCATGTCGGCTGCGAGCATGGCGTGTGCGGCGCCTGCACCGTCGAGATCGACGGCGTGCCGGCACGCTCCTGCATCACCCACGCCGGCAGTTGCGACGGCGCGGTGATTCGCACCATCGAGGGTTTTGGCGAAGACGCGGTGATGGCCGCCTTGCGTGAAGCCTTTGCGCACGAGCACGCCCTGCAGTGCGGCTACTGTACGCCCGGCATGCTGGTCGCCGCCCGCGATGTCGTGCTCAGGCTTCCCGATGCGGACGAGCCGCGGGTGCGCGAGGAGATGGCCGGCAATTTGTGTCGCTGCACGGGCTATCGCGGCATCGTGCGTGCGGTATTGAGTGTGCTCGCATCCCGCCGACGGGCGAAGGCAGCGGAATAATCACGGGGCGACATGCCGACCTATAATCCCCTGGCGAATTCGACCTTCCTCGACGCGTTCGGCGCCGGTCTCTACAGCGCGCAGCAATACCAGGATGTCGCCGGGAACACGGCCGCAGCGGATGCAACGCTCGCCCAGTTCTTCAACTATGGCAGTCATTCGGCGACCTGGGCCGCGTCGGACCCCCCGATCACGGTGGGCCTGGTGCTCAACCGGGCGGCCGATCCGACGGCCCTGCTGTCGGGCTCATGGGGCGAGCGTCAGGCGGCGCTGGCCGACCAGGCGGCGATCTGGTCGACCTACGGCGCTGATCCCGCGCTCTATGCCGCGACCTCGGCCGCCGTCGCCGGCGTCGTCGGCGGCTGGGCGCCGCTGCAGGCGGCCACCGATACGGGCTATGTCTCCTCCGCCGCCGACCGCACGATCTGGCTGACGCTCAATCCGACCCAGTTCCAGACGCTGTTCGGCGCCAGCCTGCTCACCATCTCGAACCATGCCCCGACCTTGGGCGATATCGCCGTGCCGGCGTGGGCCGGCAACCTCGGCATCAATAGCCAGATCCCGGCCGGCGCCATCGCCGGCCTGTGGTTTGACTACGGCGTGTCGATCACCAATCCGCAGGTTCTGGACGGCACCCTCGTGCCGGTGTCCGCCGGTCCCCTGGGGGTGGGCAACAACACCCTCGACAAGGTGACGGCGACGCCGGCCGCGGTCGCGGCCAACTACGCCTTTCCCCTGCCGGCTGACGTGCCAACCGACCCGATCGCCGTGGTCGAAACCAATGTCGCCCTTCAGGGCGAGCTGTTCACGGCCTACAACCAGTACCGCGAGGCGGTCGGCCTGTCGGCGGTGACGCCGGCGCAGTTCCGCGTGCTCTCGGGCACGAATCAATCCGGGCCCGACGCCAGCGTGATCTCCGAACTCACCCTCGATATCTCGGTCATCGCCGGCGCCGCCCCCAACAGCACGCAGCTGATCTATTCCGATCTCGGCGGCACACCCTACAACGCCTACCAGCAGGCTTTCTTCGACTCCGTCAACCACCCGGCGGTGCTCACCTCGTCCTACCCGATCGCCGGCCAAGCGACGGCCCAATCGCCTTTCCAATGGGCGTGGCAGCAACTCTTCGTCGACGGCGCGCTCGCCAATGTCTCGGTGCATATGGCGGGCGGCGACCAGGGATCGAGCGCCAACATCGCCAACGGCTTCGCCAACGTTGCCAACACCCATTCCTCGCCGTTTACCCTGCAGGTCGGCGGCACGTCGATCGCGACCTTCTCCAGCGCGATGAGCGACAGCACGCTGGCCCAGATGCTGGCGCTCGCCCAGCAGGACGATCCCGCCACCGTCTTCACGCTGGTGGCGTCGGGGTTGCGCACCTTGCCCTCGCATCTCTCCGCCGCCGCGCCGCAGCCCAGCGATGCCGCGACCACGCTCACCGCGCTGTTCGAATCGGTGTGGCAGGCTTTGTCCCTCACCCCATCGGGCAGCACGCTCGACGCCGCGTTCGGCGCCAACCAGACCGGTTCGGGCGGCGTGGCGACCCAAGTGCCGACGCCCGACTACCAGACGGCCTATGGCCTCGCGTCGCTGACTCACGGCGGCCGCGGCTCGCCCGACGTCGCGGCCCTCGCATCAGGCGATGCCTTCTACGCCGCGCTGAACGACCAATATGTGAATGGCCAGAGCGGTGCCACGCTGCTGCACGGCGTCGGCGGCACCAGCGCCGCGGCGCCCCTGTGGGCGTCGCTCACGACGCAGTTCAACACGATCTTCCACGACCAGGGCTTGCCGCATCTCGGCTACTACAACGACCTGCTCTATATCGCCGCCGTCATCGCCCCGGGCTCCTTCAACGACGTCCAGCTCGGCAACAACACCAACAGCTTCTACACGTCGGCCGAGCCGACCTCCTATTTCAACACCAACCTCGGCCTCTACATGGTGCCGACGGGCCAGGGCTATTCGGCCACCGTGGGCTACGACCTGGCGAGCGGCCTCGGCACGCCCAACGGCACCTTGCTGGCGCGCGCGCTGACCGCGATCGCCCACGAGCAGATCTCCTTCTCCCACAATCCCGATATGCTCCATGCGGACGGGCATGGCGGTTGGACGAGTGGCGCCGACCAGAGCCTGCTGTTCCAGACGACGTCGCCCGACAACGGCGCCGCCGTCGGAGTCGAGCTCGGTCCGGACGCCTTCGGCTTCTTCAGCGCGGCCTCGGGCAGCTTCGCCTGGACCGCGCGGCTGGCCGAGCAGTCGCTGCAGCCTGATTTCGATCCGGGCCTCGCGGTCCTGTTCGACAAGCAGGGGCAGGGCGCGGTGATGCAGTCCCACCTCCACGCCGGCGAGAGCCTTGGCGTGTCGATCGATTCAGCGACGGCGCAGGCGGTGCAGGCGAGCCTCAGCAACCCGTTCGGCTTCGCCGACTTCTTCGCCGGCGGCGACGCGGTTCATGTGGCGCGGCCGGTGGCGGTGGCCGAGACCGCAGACGGCCACAACGACCAGACGGCGGTCGTGCGGCTCCGCCAGGTCGGCACCGACAGCCTCTCGCTCACTCTGTACCGGGTCGACGACCTGTCGGGCGCGATCGCGGGGCTTCATCCCGGCGATCCGGGCTACCAGCAGGCGGTGCAGGCGCGCGCCTATCTGACGGGCGCCAACAGCACGTCGACCGGTGGTCCGGGCTACGGCAACTACGAGGAAGCAATGGTGCAGCACGTCAATGCCGGCGACCTCGTCGCCATGCAGCTCACCAACAACACCCATGGCATCACCTACTCGGCCTTCGCGCAGGGCAACGAGACGGTGAACGGCCAGCAGGTCGTCCATCTGTGGAACTACGGCCTCAACACCTGGGGCTGGGAAGACACCTACGGCGGCGGCGACCACGACTACAACGACCTGATCGTGCAGATCGACTTCACCAGCGCCTCCGGCCACGGCTGGCTGGTCTAGAGCATGATGGGTCCGGCTGGAATCAGCCGGACCCATCATGCCCTGGGGAACCACGATCTCCCGTGCGCGCGAATGGGATGAGATGGAACCGCACGCGATTCCATCTCATCCCATTCCGCTCTAGCGCCTGTTCGCTGGAGGACTAAGCCTGCTCGAGCAGGCGCGCGAGGCGGTCGCGGTCGTCGAGGCGGATGGCATGCGCCTGGGCGAACAGGTGCAGTGTCTCGCGGGCGGCGGTCGAATCGCCTTGGCTGCGCTCGATCTCCGTCACGATCGTGAGCTGGCGGGCGAACTGCTGCCGTCCGAGGGTGATCAGATCCTCGACCTGAGCGAGGCGTTGCTTGAGGGCCGCCCGGCTCTGGCGCGAGCAGCGGATCGGCTTGTCCGTCGCCAGGTCGCGCAGGAGATTCATCGCGCGCGAGGCTGTTCCTCCAATCGAGCGAGGGCGGGGATGATCTGCCAATACGGTACGCGCATTCATCGGAAGGCTCCTTTGCTTGATTCAGCGGCGCCACACTAAGCCTTGCCGGCTGGGCATCTGTGGCATTCCGCACAGGAAGGATCGATGAAAACAGGCCTTTTTGCGGCTTTTAGCGAGTCCAGGCCGCCTTCTGGAGCACGATGCGATAACCATCCGGGTCCTCGAACGTCACGCCGTCGCGATCCCAGTAGGGATTGAAAGACGGCACGGGATCAAAGCCCGCGCCGCGCATTCGCTGGACGGCTTGCTGCCAGGCGTCCGTCTCCGGCAGGTAGAAAATCAGCAGATTGTCGGGTGTCGGCGCCCGCCCGACGGCATGCCCGCGCTTGGCCGTGAACTCGAAATGGTACGGCGCGCCCGCCCGCCCCAGCATCACGCCATCGAAGCCGTCGTGATCCTCGAACCGGTAGAGCACGCCAAGCCCCAGCCCCTGCTCGTAGAAGCGCAGCAGCGCCTCGAGATTGTCGGTCGGACGGGCAACTCGCAGGATCGGAACCGGGGCCATGGCACGCGAGCCTATCGCCGAATTTTTGCCATGGCCATCGATGCCCGAGTCTCGATAGGGTGCAGGCCGCGTATGAATGGCGGACCCTGGAGGCGGAGCTGGGCGAGGTAGCGGCGCTAAGGTTTTCTCATTGCCACGGCGGCCGGCTCTGAAGCCGCGGGCAAAGGCTTCGCCGGCGCCGGCCCTGCCCGATGCGCGGTCCCGTCGCGCACCTGGCGGCGGCCGCCGGCTCGTGCAACAGGGCCCGCGTCCGCCGCTGCTGCGGCGCGTGAACTG
>DATHNU010000258.1:0-6302 GCA_035485695.1 Reyranella sp.
AGCATGATGCCGGTCGGCGCCTTGAGCTGGATCTGGAAGGTCTTGGGATCGAGCGCCTTCACCTCGGCGACCTTGGCAAACAGCATCTGGCCCAGCGGATCGCGCACCGCCCAGCGCTTGAGCGAGGGCACGACGTCGTCGGACGTGACCGGCGTGCCGTCGTGGAATTCCAGGCCGTCGCGCAGGGTGAAGGTCCAGGTGAGCTTGTCGTCGGAGGTCGTCCACTTGTCGACCATCTGCGGCTTGATCTCGAGGTTGCCGTCGGTCGCGAACAGCGTGTCGTAAATCATGTAGCCGTGGTTGCGCACGATGTACGCCGTCGTCCAGATCGGATCGAGGATCTTCAGATCGGAGTGATTGACCACGCGCAGGGTCGTTTGCGCCCAAGCTGGCGCCGTGGCCGCCAACGACAGGCCGAGCGCAGAGGCCGCGACCAGTGCCAGAATACGTTTGCCCATTCCCCACCTCCCTGTCGGCTGATTTGACGGCATCGTGGGGTGACGGAACGGGCCTTGGCAAGGGCGGCCGGTAGGCGGAAGCGGGTCAGTTTGAATTCCAGCATTCCTGACGCTGGTTTTCCCACTCGATCGGAGCGTGCCATAGTAGCGCCCCATGGAGCGTACACCGCTGCCGATCACTGTTGCCAATGCCCGCAGATTGCCGATGACCGAAGGGCGCAATTCGGCGGAGGTGTTCCGCGATGGCGACCTCCTCGAGGTCAGGATGGCCCGGCGATCGACGCTCGGCCCGCAGGTGCCCCACGATCGGGACGAACTCTATTTCGTAGCCTCCGGAAGCGGCCACTATCGCGTGGGTGACAACGTTACGGCAATCGGCGCCGGTGATTTGCTGTTTGCAGCAGCGCACGCGCCGCACGGCTTTGAGGATTTTTCCGACGACTTCGCAGTCTGGGTCGTCTTTTACGGTCCGCGGAAGTAACAGATTGCCCCCATGCCCAAACTTCTCAGACGCCCCCGCGACCATCCTCGATCACCATCTGCGCCGCCTTGTCGGCGATCATGATCGTGGGCGTATTGGTGTTGCCCGAGGTGATGCCGGGCATCACGGAGGCGTCGATCACCCGCAGCCCCCTGAGGCCGATGACGCGCAGCCGCTCGTCCACCACGGCCATCGGATCGGAGGGAATGCCCATCTTGGCCGTGCCGACGGGATGGAAGATCGTGGTGCCGATGTCGCCGGCGGCCTTGGCCAGGGAGGCGTCGTCGTCGCCGACAGCGGGGCCGGGCAGGTATTCCTCCGGCCGGTAGCCCTGCAGCGCGTGCTGGGCCATCAGGCGGCGCGTGACGCGGATCGCATCGGCCGCCACGCGGCGGTCCTCGGGCGTGGCGAGATAATTGGGGGCGATGACCGGCTTGGCCGAAGGATCGCGCGCCCGCAGCCGGATCGTGCCGCGCGACGTCGGCTGGAGATTGCAGGCGCTCACCGTGACGGCGGGAAAGCGATGCAGGGGCTCGCCGAACTTGTCGAGCGACAGCGGCTGGACGTGGGACTGGATGTTCGCCCGCTCGTGGTCGGGCGAGGATTTCGTGAAGATGCCGAGCTGCGACGGCGCCATGGTCAGCGGGCCCTTCCGGAACAGGCCGTATTGGGCGCCCATCAGGCCGCGACGGACCAACGAATGATAGGTCTCGTTCAGCGTCCTGACGCCGTGGACCTTGAAGATCGCCCGCTGCTGGAGATGATCCTGCAGGTTGCGGCCGACCCCGGGCCGCTCGTGCAAGGTCGGGATGCCGAGCTCGGTCAGCCAGTCGGCCGGGCCGACGCCGGAGAGCTGCAGGATCAGCGGCGAGGCGACGGCGCCGGCCGACAGGAGGACCTCCCCTTGGGTCCGCGCCTCGAAGAGCCGGCCGTTCTGCCGGAATTCCACGCCGATCGCGCGCTTGCCCTCGAACAGCACCTTTTCGACCAGGACGCCGGTCTCGAGACGGAGATTGGCGCGGCCGAGCACGGGCTTCAGGAAGGCGGCGGCGGCAGACCAGCGCAGGCCGCGCTTCTGGTTGACGTGGAAGTAGCCGACGCCGGTATTGTCGCCGGTGTTGAAATCCGCTGTCGCCGGGATGCCCATCTCGTTCGCCGCCCGGGCGATCGCGTCCAGCACGTCCCATTTCACGCGCGGCTGCTCGACCCGCCATTCGCCCTCCGCGCCGTGATGCTCGGTGTCGCCGAGAAAATGATTGTCGAGCCGCCTGAAGACGGGGCGGACATCGTCCCAGCCCCAGCCGGTGAGGCCGAGCTGCCGCCAGTGATCGTAATCCTGGGCCTGGCCGCGCATCGAGATCATGCCGTTGATGGCCGACGAGCCGCCGATCACCTTGCCGCGCGGATAGTTGAGGCTGCGGCCGTTGAGGCCCGGCTCCTTCTCGGTCTGGAACATCCAGTCGGCGCGCGGATTGCTGATGGCCATAAGATAGCCCACCGGAATGTGGTACCAGATCCAGTTGTCGCGGCCGCCCGCCTCCAGCACCAGGACGCGCGATCCGGCATCGGCCGACAGGCGGTTGGCGAGCACGCAGCCGGCCGAGCCTGCACCGACGACGATGTAGTCGAAATCACCTTCGAGAAGGGTGGCGGCGTCGGCTGTCATTGCACTCCTTGAATAGTTGAATGATGTGATCCGTTAAGTCTGGACCAGCATGTCCAGGGGCAAAACCCAACAAAGCGTGCCCGTCTACTTCTGCTTTTGGGCCAATTCCAGACATTGGCCATGCGGCGCAGTTCGTCAGAGATTGACCCAAAGCGGACATGAAGCCGGCAACGTCTATTTTTCAAAGCTGCGTACCGCCATGTTGCCCTCGTCCATACGGATGATATGGCCCCGCTTGTGATCTTCCGTCACATACAAATCCCAGTGCACATTACTCGATGCATTCATGATGCCGCCGAAAGTCATCGTTCCAGTGCAGTCAGCGTCCAATGTGTAGGTGCCCTCGAGTTTTTCGCGCCCGATTTTACCGCCTCGACTGGATGATTGCTTGCCTGCGAAGTTTCCAGCACCGTCGAAGACGAAGATCCCATAGTGCACGCGCTCGACGCCTGGCTGCACTGCTTCGATGAATCCGCGCCCGGTGAATACAAATCGCCCTTGAAGTGAGCCAAGGTTACAGGTCTCTGCGGCCGCAGCGCTCGCAGACGCTGAAAGAGCCAGTAGCGTGACTGAGAATAGAGTGCGCATTTTTCTCCCCCCGGAGCGGTTCGAGCACATCCGATGATACGATCATTCTGGCTCAAGCGGCACTGCCGAGCGTTCGTCGCGTGTCCGGTCTTGGCCCTTTTGAGACCTGCCGCTGGGCCCCGAGGATGTCTGTTCATCGGGGGTGGACGTGACATATCGGACATCACGAAACCGACGCGTTTGACCCAAAGCGGACAGTGGGACATTTCGAACTTTTGGCTTGGTCAAATCGATTTTTGATCAGAACTGGCGTGTACTCTTTTATTGTGATGGAGCTGCAAATGCCCGCTTACTACATCGGTGAGCACATAGTCTCTGATTTTACGTTGTTTGACGCTTACCTTGTGAAAGCGGTGCCGATGATCGAGCGCTTCGGCGGCCGCTATCTTACAAAGGCGGGCACTCACGAAATTTTGGAAGGGGATTGGAAGCCGAATCGGGTGGTTGTCATCGAATTTCCCGATATTGCGTCGATCAGAAATTGGTACCAGTCGCCGGAATACCAGCCGCTCATCGCGTTGCGCCGAAGCGCCGCGATAGACGTAATGATTATGCTGGAAGGACTATAAAGTGGTTACGAAGGCCGTTGACTATTTGCGGAGCTACACCCTCGCAGCCCTCATTTTGAAATTGAATTTATTTCGGCTGTTGGCACATCTCCGACGAACTGCCCCCTGCGCCCAATGTCTGGAATCGGCCCGGAAGCAGAAGTAGACGAGCACGCTTTATCGGATTTTGACCCTAGGCCACCACATGGTCGAGCGGGCCGACCAGTGCTTCGACCGGGATCTCCCACGAGCCTGCCAGCCGGCGGATCATGGACAGAGAGAGCGGCCGCTTGCCCCGCATGATCTCGGATGCGCACGCGCGCGAACCGAGCACGCGGGCGAGACCGGCCTGGGTATAGCCATGGGTCTCCATGCGATATCGGATGACGTCGACGGGGTCGGCCTCCAGCATCGGCCAACGCACGCGTTCGCAGGCTTCGATCAGCATCGCGAGCACATCGAAACGGTCGGCTTCGGCCGTTCCCTTCTTCGGCGGTCTGTCGTCCTGACAGAGAGAGCGTATCACGATAGCTCGTGGCGACACCGGGATGCCACCGGCCACCGTTCAAATCCGCGAGTAGCCGGTGCCAACGGTATCGATGCCACGGCCGACGCCCTTCTCTATCCAGCCGAACTCCTGGAGGATCTGCTGGCTGTAGGTCACGCGGCCGTTCACCTTCCCGGGCGGCTCGCTGGCCAGCAGCAGCGCGGCGCGGGCCATCATCGAGGGCGGCTCGCCGCGCGGATCGTCGAGGCCGTCGACCAGCCTGTGATAGACCGTGCCGGGCGTCGGCACGACGCGCGAGGGCGACACGCAGGCGACGGCGATGCCGCCCTGCCGCGCCACTTCCTGGGCGAGTCCCTGGGTGAAGCGCTCGAGTGCCGCTTTGGTCGCGCCATACATCACGCCGCCGCGCACGGTCTGGTCGGCATAGGGGCCGCGGCCGGGGCCGATCGCCGAGCCCGAGCCGATATTGACGATGGCGCCGCGGCCGGCAGCGATCATGTCGGGCAGCACGGCCTTGGCGAGGATGAAGGGCGCATGGACGTTGATGGCGAAGGCCTTGATCCAGCGGTTGGTCGGATAATCCGCCGTGGGAATGTAGTAATTGAGGGCGGCATTGTTCACCAGCGTGTCGATCCGGCCATAGGCGGCGCGCGCCGCCTCGACGAGTCGCAGGCACTCGGCCTCCGAAGAAATGTCGGCGGCAACCGCCGTCGCTTCGCCGCCGGCCGCCCGGATGGCCGCCACCGTGCTGCCGAGCGAGCCTTTCAGCCGATGATCGCCTTCGTTCAGCGTGCGGGCCGCGCACACGACCTTGGCGCCTTCCTGCGCCAGCAGCTCGGCGATGGCCTGGCCGATGCCGCGGCTCGCGCCGGTGACGATCGCCACCCGTCCGGCCATTCTGGTCATAGCTGCCTCCCTCTGACTGTCGAAATCTGGCCCTTGCCGGACCGGCCGGCCAGCGCGCACAATTCCGGCAATAAGGGAGCGAAGCCATGCAATACAAGCGTATTTCGGCCGACTGCCACCTCGACATGCCGTGGATGCCGCCCGACCTGTTCACGTCGATGGCGCCCAGCGACATGAAGGACCGCATGCCGTTCGTCGTCGACACCGACGACGGGCCGAAATGGACGGCCAAGAACGGCGCCTCGTTCGGCTACAAGAACGGCGTCGGCCCGGCCGGCAGCAAGTACGTTCCCGGCAAGCATCACCGGGTCGACGTCATGGCCGAGACCGGCCTCTATTCCGACGGCGCCAAGGACATCCGGCGCGTCTCCGACCCGCATCTGCGCATCAAGGATCTCGACCGCGACGGCGTCGATGCCGAGGTCATCTACGGCATCCTGGGCGCGTCGAGCCGGCTCAACGACAAGGACGCCTCCAACGAGATGCTGCGCATCTACAACGACTGGCTGAAGGACTTCTGCAGCCACTATCCCGACCGCCATATCGGCCTGGCCTGCCTGCCCTACGGCGACATCGACGCCGCGGTGCAGGAGACCTATCGCGTGGCCAAGCTCGGCCTGCGCGGCCTCGAGCTCTCCTGCTCGTGGGACATGGAGCCGATGTGGCACCCGATGTGGGAGCCGCTGTGGAAGGCGGTGAACGACGTGCAGCTGCCGCTGCACTTCCACACCTTCCCGACCTTGCCGCCCAACACCATCGAGAAGCATGGCGGCCGCGTCGGACGCTCGGTGTTCTTCACCGTGGTGTCGGGCTTCCAGATGAACCTGGTGAACATCCTGGCCGCCATCATCGGAGCCAACGTGCTGGAGCGTTACCCCCACATCCGCATCGCCTTCGGCGAGAGCGGCTGCGGCTGGATCCCCTATGCGCTCGACCGCATGGATTTCGAATGGGAGGACCGCTTCACCGACCTCGGCCTCAAGATGAAGCCCAGCGACTACTGGCGCCGCCAGTGCAAGGCCACGTTCCAGTTCGACCGCATCGGCGCCAAGCTGATCGACGACATGGGCGCGGAGAGCCTGATGTGGGGCTCCGACTACCCGCACGGCGACGGCGTGTGGCCGCACTCCGACAAGTACATCAAGGA
>DATHNU010000259.1:0-9708 GCA_035485695.1 Reyranella sp.
GGTGGCCAGCGCATTGGCGCCCGGCAACTGGTAGATCTGGATGCCGGCCGCGGGATTGCCGTTGTAGCGGCCGACCGAATCGCTGCTCTTGGCGCCGAGCTCGACGCGGGCGATGTCCTTGATGCGCACCAGGGCGCCGTCCGCTGCGGCGCGTACGACGATGTCCTCGAACTCAGCCACCGTCGTCATGCGGCCCTGGGTGGTGATGTTGAGCTGGAACCCGACATCGTCGAGCAGGGGCGCGGCGCCGACCAGGCCGACCGCCGCCTGCACGTTCTGCGCCTGCACCGCCTTGACCACGTCGTCGGCGGCGATGTCGAGGCTCGACATGCGGTCGAGGTTGAGCCACACGCGCATCGAGTAGTCGAGCGGGCCGAACAGGGAGGCATCGCCGACGCCCGGCACGCGGCGCAGCGTGTCCATCAGCGTGATGGTCGCGAAGTTGCTGAGGAACAGCCCGTCGCGGCTGCCCTTGGGCGAATAGACGGCGATGACCTGCAGCAGCGCCGACGACTGCTTCTTGGTGGTCACGCCCAGCCGCTGCACCTCGGGCGGCAGCAGGGCCAGCACCTGGTTGACGCGGTTGGTGACGTTGACGGTGTTGAGATCGGGGTCGGAGCCGACGGCGAAGCTGACGGACAGCGCATAGCTGCCGTCGCCGCCCGACGTCGACTTCATGTAGATCATCTTCTCGACGCCGTTGACCTGGCCTTCGATGACCTGGGCCACGCTCTCCTCGACCGCCTGGGCCGACGCGCCGGGATAGGTGGCGGTGACGCGCACCTGCGGCGGCACGATGTCGGGGAACTGCGCGACCGGCAGCACCGACATCGCCAGCACGCCGGCGATGGTGATGACCGTCGAGACGACGAAGGCCAGCCGCGGGCGGCGGATGAACAGCGACGAGATGGTCATGGCGCTACTGCTTCGGCTTGGCGGCCGAGGGTGCGACCGCGCTGGGCGCCACGGTCATGCCGTCGCGGATGCGCTGCTGACCCTGCACGACGACCTTGTCGCCCGCTTTCAGCCCTTCGCTGATGACCAGCTGGCCGCTGCGCGCGATGCCGGTCTTCACCCGCTGCAGGTGCACCACGTTCTTGTCGTCTACAGTGAAGAGGTAGGGGCCGGTCTGGTCGAGCGCGATGGCTTGCTGCGGCACCGTCACCACGGTCTTGGGCTTGTTGTCCTCGAGGAGGACGCGGACAGTCTGGCCGTCGGTCAGCAGGTTGTCCTTGTTGTCGAAGGTGGCGCGGATGATCTGGCCGTCGGTCTTGGGGTCGACCGTGATGTCGATGAAGTCGATTTTGCCCTTCTCCTTGTAGAGGCTGCCGTCGGCCAGCTTCAGGCGCACGACCGGCGGATCGCCGATGCTGGCGCCGCGCTTTGCTTCCAAAAGCTCGCGCTGGGTCACAGGAAACAGCACGCGGATGGGGGTCTCGCTCACCACCGTGGCCAGCACGCCGGAGTCTGGACTGACGAGGTTGCCCGGCGAGACCGCGGCGCGGCCGATGCGACCCTCGATCGGCGACCTGATCTCCGTGTAGGACAGCTGGATCTCGGCGTCGCGCAACTGCGCCTTGGCGTCTTCGAGGTTCGCCTTGGCCTGGAGCTGTTCGCTCAGGCGCTGGTCGTAGGTCTGCCTGGTGCCGGTGTTGGTGCGCAGGAGCTCTGTCGCGCGCTGCAGCTGCATATCTGCGTTGGTGAGCGCAGCCGTTGCCGAATCGCGCTGGGCGATTTTCTGGTCGACGGCGGCCTGGTAGGTCTCCGGCTCGATGGTGAAGACGACGTCGTCCTTCTTTACCAGGTCGCCGTCGCTGAACTTGCGCGGCCCCAGGAAGCCCTTGACCCGGGCGCGCAGGTCGACCTTGTCGACGGCGGCGGTCCGGCCGATGAATTCGGCCTGATCGGCAATTGCCGTCTGCTCGGCGGGCTGCACCAAGACAGCCGGCAGTGGGGCGCCTTGTTGGCCTGCCACGGGTGCCGCTGCGAACGCCAGCAGACACGCCGCAACGACAGCCGCCGCCCTTCGACGCCGTTCACTCATTGTCTTCGTCCCCACTCGTAGTAACCTCCAAACACTGCCTTAATTAGACAAAGCGGTCACGATATTTCGGATCGGGATGAGAAAGGAGTTGCAGTGGCAGTGGTGCGTTGGTTCGTTCTCGTGCTGTCGTTGGCGTTTGCAGTCGTGGCATCCGATCTCGCCGCGCAGACTCGCAGCAGCTTTTCCAATCCCGCCGAGTACGACGCGTACATGGCGGCGCTCAATACGCGTGACCCGGAAAAGCGGGCAACGGCGATGGAGGTCTTCAACGCCTGGTATCCCGCGAGCGTGCTGCGCACCGATGCCTACGAGCAGGCGATGGCTGCCTGGCACGCCGCCAACCAGCCGGCCAAGGCCGAGATCATCGCTGCCAAGCTGCTGCAGGTCGATCCCGACAACGTGCGGGCGCTCGCCAACCGCATCTACGGCGCGCGAGCGCGGGCCATCCAGGGCGACAAGGCGGCGATGGCGTCGATGGTCGAGGCGGCGGAGCGCGGCCTCGCGGCGCTCGCCAAATGGCGCAAGCCCGCCGGGCTCACCGACGACGTCTTCGCGCGCACCAAGCAGCAGTTGGGCGGCGTGTTCAACGGGGCGCTGGGCGATGCGGCGTTGCAGGCTAAGGACTACGACAAGGCGCGGCGCCACTATCGCGAAGCGGTCGCGGCGGAGCCCGACAATCTGCAGGACGTCTATCAGCTAGCCGTGGTGCAACTCGAGGGCGCGCCGCTCGACGCGCTGGGCTTCTGGTATGCCGCGCGCGCCATCGCCATCGCGCGCGCCGCCAAGAGCGATGCCGCCGCGGCCGACATCGACCGCTATGTCCGCTCGCGCTATCGCATCTATCGCGGCAGCGAGCAGGGCTGGAACGAGCTGCTGGCGCGCGTCGTCGCGGGCGAGCGCGCGCCGCCGGCGGGCTTCGTCAAGTCGATTCCCCATGCGCTGACGCCGCCCGAGGCCGCCCTGCAGGTTGTCGACGAGCACGATCCGGCGTCGCTCTCCTTCGCCGACTGGGCGCTTGTCCTCAGCCATCGCGATGCCTCGCCGGCGAACAAGACGGCGGCGGACAAGGTGTGGAAGGTGATCGCCGATAAGCAGCAGGGCGGCGGCACGCGCCTCAAGATCCCGGTGAAGGTGATCAAGGCCACGCCCGACGTCATCGAGGCGGCGATCACCGACCAGGCCCAGGCGGCCAACACCGCCGATCTGCACGTCACCATGGCGCGCCCGCTGGCGCCGCTGCCCGCCGTCGGCGCCAAGATCGCAATCATTGGCACCTTGAGCGATTACCATCCGCAGCCCTTCCAGTTCATGATGACGCAAGCCGAGCTGGCGGAGGAATCGCTGCCCGTGGCCGGCGGCGCCTGCGCCGATCCCCGGCCGCAGGTCTGCACGCGCGACTACCGGCCGGCCTGCGGACTGCGCCGCGACGGCGGCCGCAAGACCTACGGCAATGCGTGCAGCGCCTGCGGCGATCCCGAGGTCGTGAGCCAGGCGGCAGGGGCCTGTCCCCAGGACTAGAGTTCAGAAGGGGCTTGCCAGGAAATCGCAGGATTGATAGTTAAGCGTTAACTTAACTATCATTTCCCCCAGCTGGATTTCCCGTCATGTCGCTCAAGTTCTTTTTCCATCCCCTCGCGTCATACTGCCAGAAGGTGCTGATCGCCCTCTACGAGAACGGCACGCACTTCGAGCCGCACGTCGTCGATTTCTCGAACGAGGCGTCGGCGGCCGCCTTCAGGAAGCTGTGGCCCATAGCCAAGATGCCGGTGCTGCGCGACGAGGCGCGGGACCGCACGATCCCCGAATCCAGCATCATCATCGAGTACCTGGGGCAGCATTATCCAGGACCGACGCCGCTCATTCCTGCCGATGCGGAGCAGGCGCTGCAGACGCGCCTTCGCGACCGCTTCTACGATCTCTACGTCCACGACCCTATGCAAAGGATCGTGGGCGACAGGCTGCGGCCGGCGGGAAAGAACGATCCGCACGGCGTCGAAGCCGCCAAGGCGCAGTTGCGGATGTCCTACGGCATGATCGACGAGGAGATGGCGGCCAGGATCTGGGCGATGGGCGATGCCTTCACCCTGGCCGACTGCGCCGCCGGCCCGCCGCTGTTCTTCGCCAACAAGCTGATGCCGTTCGGCGACAGCCACCCGAATCTGGCGGGATATTTCGAGCGTCTGACGCAGCGTCCGTCCTTCGCGCGCTCGCTCGTCGAGGCTGAACCCTACATGAAGTTCTTTCCGGGCTGAGAGGAAGCGACGTGCTGCAGCCATCCGCCCCGCTCGATCTCGCCTTCCAGGCGCTGGCCGACCCGACCCGCCGCATCATGGTCGAGCGCCTCAGCCGAAGTCCGGCTTCGGTGAGCGAGCTCGCCCGGCCGCTCGACATGACGCTGTCGGCGGTGGTGCAGCATCTCGCGGTGCTGGAGGCAAGCGGGCTGGTGCGGTCGGAGAAAGTGGGCCGCGTGCGCACCTGCCGCATCGAGCCTCAGGCGCTGCGCTCCGCCGAGCGCTGGATCAGCGAGCGGCGGGCGAGCTGGGAGCGCCGCCTCGACCGTCTGGGCGACTTCCTGTCCGAAACCGAACTTCTGGCGAAACCACGGAGGAAAAAGTGAGCAAGCGATCGACCAAGCACGCCACCTTCACCATCGAGCGCAGCTTTGCCGTGCCGCCGGCGCGCGTGTTTGCGGCCTATACCGACGCCAAGGCAAAGGCGCGGTGGTTCGTCGGGCCCGATGAATGGGAGAAGTCGAACCTCAAGCTCGATTTCAGGGTCGGCGGCCGCGAGAGCGTGAGCGGCGGTCCGCCGGGCGGCCCGGTTCACTTCTACAATGCCCTCTACCAGGACATCGTGCCCAACGAGCGCATCGTGATGACCTACGAGATGCACATGGAAAAGACGCGCATCTCGGTGTCGCTCGGCACCACGGAGTTCAAGCCGGCCGGCCAGGGAACAAAGCTCGTCTATACCGAGCAATCGGTCTTTCTCGACGGCCACGACGATGCCGGCGCCCGCGAGCACGGCACGCGCGCCCTGTTCGACAATCTCGACACGGCGCTCAAGCGCGAGGCGAAAGCGGCATGACGAAGCGGTCGGCCCAGCACGGCACCATCCGGCTGGAACGACGCTACAAGGCGCCGCCCAACCGCGTGTTCGCCGCCTGGGCCGAGCCCGAGGCGCGCGCCAAGTGGGACGTACCGGGCCGCTGGGTGATCGCTGAGCAGATCTTCGACTTTCGCGAGGGCGGGCGCGAGCTGAAGCGCTTCGGTCCCAAAGGCGATCCGCGCCTGGTGGCGGACACGCTCTATCTCGACATCGTGCCGCCGCACCGCATCGTGTTCAGCTATTCGATGACCAGCCGCGGCACGCCGATCTCGGTGTCGCTCACCACGATCGAGATCTCCGCCGCGGCCAAGGACACGCATCTGCTGCTCACCGAGCAGATCGCGTTCCTCGACGGCCAGGACAACGCCGCCAACCGCGAGGAGGGGCTGGCGTCGATGCTCGACAAGATCGGCAAGACGCTCTGATCTTCCGGACCGCGGGCGTCCAGGCCCGCTCATGATCATGATGCGGGCCTGGAGGCCCGCGGTCCAAGAAACTAGTGCGCCATCAACAGCGGCACGCGGCAGGACGAGATCACCTTGCCGGTGGCCCCGCCGAAGCCCAGGAAGCTCAGCACCTGGCCGCGGCCGTAGGCGCCCATCACCAGGAGGTCGGCGCCCTTGCCGTGGGTGTAGTCGAGCAGCGCGCGACCGCGGGCGCGGCCCGACACGGCGCCGGGATCGATGGCGTCGATGGTGGTCTTGAGCCCATGCCGGCCGAGGTTGCGCGCGAGGTAGGGCGCGCCGACATCGTCGGGCGTGCTGCCCACCACCAGGATGGTGATCAGGCTGGCCTTGGCGAGGAACGGCAGGGAGTACTCGACGACGCGCGCGGCCTGGAAGCTGCCGTTCCAGGCCACGATCACCGAGCCGAACGGGCCTTCGCCGGCATTGGGCGGCGCGATCATGAGGGGCCGCGCGCATTCATGGACGGCGGCCTCGACCGTGGCGGGCGCCACGTTCTCCGGATCGGCGCCGGGACGGCCCAGCACCAGCAGGTCGGCGCAGCGGCCCATTGCCACCAGGGTGTCGAGGGTCGCGGTCTTGGCCGCGGTATAGGTGGCGTCCTTCACCGGCGCCACGATCGCCTTGTAGGCGCGCTCGCTCTCGGCAGCGCGCTCCTCGAGCCGCTCGTCGTCGAGGTCCATGATCAGCGGCATCGCTTCGCCGCTCATGGCGAGACCGCCGGCCATGCCGCCCGCCGGACCGACCGGCAGGTGGAGCGCATCCACGGTGCCGTCGAAGATGCCGGCCACGCGGGCAGCGAGCTTGAACGACATGGCGGCATCGGGACCGCCTTCGGACACGGCGAGAATGGACTTCAACATCGATGACTTCCCCCAAGGCAACGGACGCGAGATTAAGAAGGGCCGGTGGCCCGCATGCAAGCCGAGACTTTCGGCCGGCGAACCGCCCGGCCTAGGTCACGGCGACTTGCCGGGCGATCTCACGCCTGCGGATCCAATGAATGAACGGCAGCGAAAGAACCACCATCCAGAGTTTGCCGACGATCTGGCCGGCGAGAAAGTCGAGGCTGCCGAAGGCCAGCCACAGGAACAGGACGCTGTCGGCGATCAGGCCGACCACGCTGCTGGCCAACACCGCCAGCACCAGGCCGCGCGACTGCAGCGGCGTGTAGACCGCGAAGTCGGCAAGCTCCGAGAGCAAGAACGCCGTGGTCGAGGCAAAGATCAGCTGCGGCGGCGCGATGGCGCCCGACAGCGCAGCGCCTGCTACAATGGCGGCGAGCCCTACCGCGCGGCCCAGCCGGCGCTGCACCATGTCGCGCAGCACCAGGGCGAGCCCGACCATCAGTACGCCGGATGGCGCCATCAGCGGCTGCCCGCCCGGTCCCCAGGGCGCCACCGGCACCAGGCACGGACCATGCGGCGGCGCGCAGACCGTGCCGACATTGCCGATCATCCAGTTGGCGAGGGGAATGCAGGCGATGAACGCCAGAAAATAGGCCAGGGCGGCGGCTTTTTGCCGGGTCAGGGTCGCGCGTTTGGCGGGCATGCGGCGCGCTCCCTAGCAGGTCTGGCGGGCCTCGTGAACCCGTTGCCACGGAACCTCGTTGCCGGGGCGAGCGTTATAAAATTTCAGCCATCGGAGAAGACCCCATGACATCGATCGCCCGCCGTTCGCTTCTGATCGCCCTGGCCGCCGCGCCGGCGGCCTACAGCTCCATCGCCCACGCCGTCGATGCGCTGCCCGACGCCCGTTTTGTCGGCTTCGCGCAGGCCGTCAACGATTTCGAAATTCGCTCCGGCCAGCTGGCGCTCGCCAAGTCGGCGAATGAGAATATCCGTGGCTACGCCACCCGTGCCGTCTCCGATTATACGGAGGCCGCCTCGTACCTCAGCAAGTCGCGCTCCGAAGCCGGCGTCTCCTACGCGCCCGATCCCAACGGCCCGCCCAACGCGCAACGGATGCTGCCCCAGCTCAATTCCCTGCAAGGCCCCGATTTCGACGCGGCCTATGCCAACGCCCAGCTTGCCGTCCAGACCGAGGCGGTCGATCAGTTCGGCGCCTTCTCGCAGAACGGCAACGGCGCCCCGTTGCGCCGCTACGCGCAGATGATGCTGCCCAAGTCGAAGACGTTCCTGGAATACGCCAGGCGCCTGGCCGGCAGCCGCTAAAGCGTTCCGTTTCTTACAGAATCGCCTCACCTGAGGAGCACCGCGAAACGGTGCGTCTCGAAGGGTGGGACGCAATCGCGGTGCTGCGCACCTTTCACCGTTTTTGAAATCTGTTCTAGACGACCTTCCGGCCCTCGCGCCACGCGATGTAGCCCCGCTTGCGCAAGGCGCAGGCGGGGCACACGCCGCAGCCATGACCCCAGGCCTCGCGCGGCCCGCGCGCGCTTTCGTAGCAGGTATGGGTGTGCTCGAGGATGAGCTCGACCAGCGCCTCGCCGCCCAGTTCCTGGGCGAGCGACCAGGTCTCCGACTTGTCGAGCCACATCAGCGGCGTGTGCAGCACGAAGCTCCGGTCCATGCCGAGGTTCAAGGCGACCTGCAGCGCCTTGATGGTGTTGTCGCGGCAGTCGGGATAACCCGAGAAATCGGTCTCGCACATCCCGCCGACCAGATTTCGGATGGCGCGCCGCCAGGCGATGGTGGCGGCGAAGGTGAAGAACAGCAGATTGCGCCCGGGCACGAAGGTGTTGGGCAGGCCGCCCTTCTCGATCTCGAAGGCGACGTCGCGGGTGAGCGACGTGTCGCTCAGCTGCCCCAGCACGCCCATGTCGATGAAATGGTCTTCGCCCAGCCGGCTTGCCCAGCCAGGAAACCGGCGGCGGATCTCTTCCAGCACCACAAGTCGTTGATCCAGCTCGATTCGGTGCCGCTGGCGGTAGTCAAAAGCGACCGTCTCGACATGCACAAATCGCTCTAGCGCCCAGGCCAGACACGTGGTGGAATCCTGGCCTCCGGAGAACAGGACGAGGGCCGATCGAGCGTCGTTCATGGAGGGCTTTATGGCCCGCAACCTTTCTCCGCGCCACAGCGTTACTAATCTCGCGACAATTTGCGGAAGGGAGGAAGAACCATGTTCGTCTCCGACATTCTCGCGCAAAAAGGCGGTCTCGTTTTCACCGTGACGCCTGGTACGTCGGTCGCCCAGCTTTCCCAGCAACTCAGTGCCCGGCGCATCGGCTCGATGCTGGTGCTCGACGTCGAGGGCTCGGTCGCCGGCATCGTCTCCGAGCGTGACCTCGTGCGGGCGCTGGCAAGCCACGGCGCCAAGGCGATGGAGCTCGAAGCCCGCCAGGTGATGACACGCGATGTCGTCACCTGCGATCCCGACGATTCGATCGATCAGGTCATGCAGACCATGACCAGCGGTCGCTTCCGCCACCTGCCGGTGGTACGGCACGGCGAGCTTTTAGGCTTGGTGTCGATCGGCGACGTGGTGAAAGCCCGGCTCGAAGAGGCCAAGCACGAGACTGAGGCGCTGAAGGCCTACATCGTCGCGGGCTGACACGGCCTCGCTTAAACTTCCGACCGATCTCCGCTAGGGTCGCGCACGCCCCCTGGTTCTGGAGATCGCATGTCACAACCTCTGCAAGGCAAGGTCGCGCTCGTTTCGGGCGCCGGTAAGAATATCGGTCGTGCGATCGCGCTTGCGCTGGCGCGCGACGGGGCGTCCATTGTCGTGAACGGCCGTGCCGACAAGGCCGCCGTCGACGGTGTCGTGCGCGAGATCGAGGCAGCGGGCGGCAAGGCCATGCCGGCGATGGGCGACGTGGGCGATCCCGCCGTGCCGCCGCGACTCGCTGCCGAAGCCGCCGCCAGGTTCGGCGGCATCGACATCCTGGTGAGCAATGCCGGGCTGCGGCGTCAGACCTCGTTCCTGGACATGTCTTTCGAGGAGTGGCGCGAGATCATGTCGGTGGCGCTCGATGGCGCCTTTCTGCTGGGCAAGGCGATCATCCCGCAGATGGTGGCGCGGGGCGGCGGCGCCTTCGTGGCGCTCTCCGGCATCTCGACCCATATCGGCACGCCCAATCGCTGCCACGTCTCGGCCTCCAAGTCAGGGCTCGAAGGGCTGATGCGT
>DATHNU010000260.1:0-2052 GCA_035485695.1 Reyranella sp.
CTGCTCGACCAGCAAAATCGTGAACCCCTTCGTTTTCAGCGTCCGCAGCACGCCGCCGATCTGCTGGACAATGACCGGTGCCAGCCCCTCGGTCGGCTCGTCGAGCAGCAGCAGGGTGGCGCCGGTGCGCAGGATGCGGCCGATCGCCAGCATCTGCTGCTCGCCGCCCGACAGCTTGGTGCCCTGGCTCTTCCGCCGCTCCTGCAGGTTGGGAAAGAGCTTGTAGATCTCGGCCAGGCTCATGCCACCCGGCTTGACCACCGGCGGCAGCAGCAGGTTCTCCTCGACCGTGAGGCTCGAGAAGATGCCGCGCTCCTCCGGGCAGTAGGCGAGACCCAGACGCGCGATCTGGTCGGAGGGATGGCCCACCGTCTGGCGGCCCTCGAAGGCGACCGACCCCGTTCGCTTTTCCACGATGCCCATGACCGACTTCAGGGTCGTGGTCTTGCCGGCGCCGTTGCGGCCTAAAAGCGTCACCAGTTCGCCGCGCCCGATCTCGAAACCGACGCCGTGCAGGATGTGCGATTCGCCGTACCAGGCCTGCAGGCCCTCTACCTTGAGCAGGGGCACCTTGAGCAACGCCTCAGCCATGACCGGTCCCGACATAGGCTTCGACCACGGCGGGATCCTTCGACACCGTGGCGTAGGGGCCTTCGGCCAGCACCTCGCCGCGCGCCAGCACGGTGATGGTGTCGGAGAGGTCGGCGACCACGGACATGTTGTGCTCGACCATCAGCACGGTGCGGTCGCGGGCGACGGTGCGGATCAAGGCCGCGATGCGCTTGATGTCCTCCTGGCCCAGCCCGGCCATCGGCTCGTCCAGAAGCATCATCTCGGGATCGAGCGCCAGGGTGGTGGCGATCTCGAGCGCACGCTTGCGGCCATAGGGCAGCTCGACGGCCTGGCTTTCGGCGAAGGCGCCCAGCCCCACGGCAGCGACCAGCTCGAGGGCGCGGGCGTCGAGCTGGGCCAGCACGCTCTCGGAGCGCCAGAACTGGAAGGAATTGCGCAGCTTGCGCTGCAGGGCGACCCGGACATTCTCGCGCACCGAAAGATGGGGGAAGACCGCCGAGATCTGGAACGAGCGGGCGAGCCCCATGCGCGCAATCGCCGCTGGCGAGCTGCCGGTGATATTGCGGCCGTTGAAGCGGATCTGGCCGCGCGTCGGCGTCAGGAAGTGGGTGAGCAAATTGAAACAGGTCGTCTTGCCCGCGCCATTGGGCCCGATCAGGGCGTGAATGGTATGGCGCCGCACCCGCAGATCGACGTTTTTGACCGCGACGAAGCCTGCAAACTCCTTCGTCAGCCCTTCCGCCTCGAGAATTACTTCTTCTTCGGCCATCCGCCCCCCTGCGGTGTGGCGAATTAATCGAAGCTTGGCGCTGCTGTCCAGCACTGGCGGAGCGCGCGCGCCATCGCTAGATTTCGGCCCATTGCGGGGGGAACCGCAACTGGGAGGATTAGCGTATGAAAGTTGGAAATTCTGTCCGGGTGGCCGGCGCGGCCGCAGCCGTTGCCGGACTTGCCGCCCTGGGTCTGGTGGCCATTGCCGGCCCATCAGCCGTGGCCCAAACACCGCCGCCGCTCAAGATCGGCGTCATGGACGGCTTCTCGGGGGTCTATGGCGACCTCACGGCCGGCGAAGTCGAGGCCATGCAGCTCGCCATCGACGATGTCGGCGGCAAGGTTTTAGGCCGCTCGGTCGAGATCCTGTCGGCCGACCACCAGACCAAGCCCGATGTCGGCGCCTCGATCGCCCGCAAATGGTACGACGTCGACGGCGTCAAGATGATCACCGGCCTCGGCACCTCCTCGGTGGCGCTCGCGGTCCGCAAGGTCAGCCAGGAAAAGGGCCAGATCGACATCAACACCGGCGCGGCCTCGGCCGACCTCACCGGCCCCGCCTGCTCCGAGACCGGCGCGCACTGGGTCTACGACACCTATGCGCTGGCCCACGTGACCGGCGACGCCATGGTGAAGGCGGGCGGCGACAGCTGGTTCTTCCTCACCGCCGACTATGCCTTCGGCCACGCGCTGGAGCGCGACGTGACC
>DATHNU010000261.1:0-2664 GCA_035485695.1 Reyranella sp.
CTCGCACCTCGTGCTCTACGCCCTGCTGTTCGCGCTGCCGCTGGTCGGCTGGACGATGCTCTCGGCGGGCGGCTATCCGATCGCCTTGTTCGGCGCCGTCCATCTGCCACCACTCGGCCCGGTCGATCCAATGTTGTTCGCTTTTCTACGCCGGGCGCACACCCTGCTCGCTTTGCTGCTCTTCCTGACAATCCTGGCGCATCTGGGTGCTGCTTTGTTCCACGCCTGGATACGCCGCGACGGCGTGTTCCACAGCATGGTGCCCTGGCGGTAGGGCCGCCTATTCGTCCTCGCGATTGGTATATCGCGCGTTGCCCAAGCCGGTGCCGATCGTGAGCACGCCCCAATGCTGGACGTCCTTCATGTTCGGGACCTCGCTCAGGCCCTGGATCACCGCGTCGTTGTGCATGATCACAACAGGCTCATGGCCTTCGAGGCGCGGCAGCCGCCGGGCCATCTCGGCAGCGAGATTGAAATCCTCGCCTTCCCAATTGCCCGGCAAATTCTGGCCGCCGGTCACGATGATTCCGTGCTCGTCGATCAGGCCCGGACAGCCGACACCGACGAACGGCGCGAGCTTGATCTTCTCCTTGGCGGCAAGCTCGATCAGCTCGACCAGCATCGCCGTCATGCGCTCCAGCGCCTGCTCGCGCGTCGGCTTGTCGTCGCGATGCCGCCAATGCAGGTGCTTCCACACCGCAGCCTTCGAGAGGTCACCCTTCTTCAGGTTGAGCTCGACGACGCCGACCCGCAGATTGGTGCCGCCGATGTCGGCGGCGAGGATGGCATCATGGCCCGCCAGCACCCAGCTCGGCGCAAGCTGCACCGCGCCGATCAGGCCGGCCTTGTCGGGGTGGTTGGTGATGGTGCGCAGCTCGATCTCGATGTTCTCGCCGGCCAGCACCACGGACGCGCGGCCCATTGCCAGCTCGCCGATGTGGCTGGCGCTGAACCCGCCGCCGATCACGATGCGCTCCGTGCCCTGCCAGTCCTTCAGGCGCAGGAAACGGCGCACCACGGTGGCGAGCTCGACGGCGTACTCCTCGACCACGGTATGGACCAGGCCCGCGGCCAGCGGATCGGCCCCGGCCAGCATCTTGTCGAGCTTCGACTTGGAGATTTCCTCGGTCGGCAGGTCCCCGAAGGGATCTTCGCCGTGCGCCGCAAGCTTCTCGCGCCAGTCCTCGAGGATGGCACGGAAGGCGCGACCGCTGGCGCGGTCGCCGACGAAACCGTCTTCGTCGCGCAGCTCCTCGTTGTAGGTATCGACCGTCACGGCGGGCAGGACACGGCCGCCGTGCGCCAGCACCGAAGGCGCCGCCGCATTCGGGGTATTCGAGCTCATGGTGTTGTCGGGAATAACTGCCTCCGCGGCGTCGCCTTGGCGCCGTGGCAGGTCAACGGAACAGGGGCGTGGCGGTTGCCTGACGAAAGCCCCTAGCCCTATGGCCGGCCACCCATGACCTTCCGGGCCTGATGGATCAGCCTGCGGTCGATGGGTGCCGTCGCCAGCTGGGTCTTGCGCGCTGCCATGCGCTCTCCCGTGCCGACGAGATCGAGCCCGGAGTGCTGCAGTCGGGCGAAAATCTCTTCTTCTTCTTTCTTCATGTGGCGGGCAGCTTGCTCGGCCAGCGCCATGACCGTCGAGTCGAATGTCGGATGGTCGGAGGGCGTGTTCTCGATCTTCGCAATCAGGTGGCGCAGGCCGTCAAGTTCGACCCTCGCCGTGTCCAGCAGCTCCTTGTCGTCGCCCTGGAGCACCGCGTCCGCAGCAGGATAGAAGACTTCTTTCTTGATCGTGGCATGGACGGCCAAGGCATGGCAGAAGCGGAGCGCCAGCTTACCCTTTTCGACAGGGTCGGCCGTCTTGCGGTGGCGCTCGAACTCCCGCACCAGCTTGTCGATTTCGTTGTGATCCGCGGTCAGGAGAACGAGGGCATCGTGGGGATTGATGTCCGCCTTGCCGGCGTCCCGCTTGGCATGCGCGGCCTTCTTGCGCGCAACAGTCATCGCTCTCTCCACTGGCTGCCCACCGCTGGATAGGAACGCCGGGAGCCCGGCAAGGTTGCGAGCCTGACGGCCCTCTGTGGAGCCCGAGTCAGCCGCCGGCTGCGGCGGGCTCACCCAGTGACAGCATCAGCCTGTTGGCCCAGTTGAAGAACGAGGCGGCGTTGATCACGTCGACGATCGAGGCATCGTCGAGCCCGACCTTGCGCAGCCCGTCGATATGCTGGGGTCCGAACGCGATCGGCGTCGAGGTGAGCGCCACCGAGGCGGCCACGATGGCGTTCCAGCGGGCGTCCAGGTCGGCGCCCACGCCCTTGGCCAGGAGATGATCGACATCCTCGACCCGCTTGGAATAAGTCGCGGCGAACCGGGCATGCACCGACGCGCAGTAGATGCAGCCGTTGTAGCGCGAGGTCGCGGCCGCCGCGAGCTCACGCTCGGCCCGCGGCAGGCCGGCCTCGGGATTGTAGAAGATGTCCTTATCGGTGCGCGTGCGCGCCTCGAGTACTTCGGGATCTCGGGCCAGCAGGCGGAAATAAGGTGATTTGGCGCGCGCTGCGTCGACCAGGCCCGCCATGTGGCGCGCCGTGAGATCCTGTTCAGCCATCGGCTCGAGCCAAGGCAGCCAATCGAGCTGGTCGCGGGTGAACGCCACCG
>DATHNU010000262.1:0-3425 GCA_035485695.1 Reyranella sp.
AAAGAGCAGGGAAACCACGGCGAATCCCGTGAACTGCCAGGCCACCGTCGCGATGTCGCGGTCCGAGTGCCATGCCAGCCAGACATAGGCCGCCGTCGGCACGGCGAGCCAGATCGCCAGCCAGTCCTGGCCACGCGTGAACTGCAGCAGCACCAGGATGCGCAGCAGCGCCAGCGGGATGACCGAGAGCAGCAGGACCCCGAGCGGCCCCGGCTGGCAGTTTCTCAAGCCCCAGCTGCCGCCGCACAGCCAGTCCGACGCAAGCCACACCAGCCCGGTGCCCAGCGCGGTCAGCACGGCGACCACGCCCACGCTCTTGAACAGCATGACCCTGAAGTCGCGGGTCGAGCCCTGCTGGCTCAGCAGCATGGGAAACAGCATCTGCAGAAGCGGCATGGTGACGACCAGGATGGCCTTGGGAAAGATCGAGGACGCCGAATAGATGCCGACCTGTTCCTGGGAGAGCAAAAAGTAGCTGAGCAGGATGTCGAGATTCGACACCGCGATCATCAGGCCATAGCCGGCGACGAACGGCAGCAGCTCGAGGATGCGCGGCAGCGAGGGAAGTTCGGTTTCCACGCGCCCGGCGGATTTCGCCACCCACACGTGGAAGCCCAGCCAGACCACGACGCTCGAGGCGACCACGCCGGTGAGCGCGCCCCAGACGGAATGGAAGACCAGGATCCCGACCACGCACAGGACCAGCCGCAGGACCATCCAGACCAGGGTGTAGAGGCCGAGCTGAACGGTGCGGCGCAGGCTTTGCAGCATGACCCGGCCGAGGTCGCCGACATAGGCCGTGTAGGAGTCGAGGATGATCAGCAGCAGGACCAGCCACGACTGCACGCCGACCCGCCCGGCCGCGTTGAACAGCGCCACGAAGGCCAGCGCGGAAACGGCGCCGCCCCACAGCACGACGATCCGCTCGAGGCGGCGCATGGCGGCGAACGCCGCCCCCTCGCCCGCCGCCTGCTGGATCCCGACCAGGTGGCGCGTGAAGTACATGTTCAGGATCAGCGAGCCGGAGAACAGCACGTTGCCCAGCGTATTGGCGACGTAGAACACGCCGAAGTCGGCCACCGGAAACAACGCGGCGGCGGAATACTGCACCAGGAAATTCGCCCCGAAGGCCGGCGCGATCAGCATTGCCAGGAGCACGGTGCGGCGAATGACCGAATCGGAGTAGCGCCGGCCGACCAGTTGGCGGACGCCCCCGAGGGACATCCCTGTCGGCCTGGAATTTCCCTTGGTCACCTACTCGGCGCCCTTGCTGCCCGGCGGGAAGGCGACGGTCATCTGGCGACCGCCGTCAGCGACGGCTCGCCCAGCACGATGCCGCACTGGCCGATCCCGCGGAAAATCGGATTGTCGCTGACCGACAGCAACGCCAAGTTGTAGGTGGTTTTGCCCCCGGCAAAATCGAAATCCACCCACCAGCGGTATTTGCGATCGGCCGCCGACAGCACCTCGACGCCCGCGCCGCGGATCTGCTCGCTGGCGAACCTGATCTTGCCGGACTTCAGGTCGGCGATCACCTTGCCGTAGTTCTGGTTCGGCTGGCCGCCGATCTCGATCATGAAATTGGACGCACCGTCATAGACCGTGTCCACCGACAGCCGGTATCGCCCGGGCTTCTCGATGTCGACGACCTTGATCACCCGGTGAAAGGCCTTGTCCGCCGTCGGCGCCAGGAGGCTGCCGTCGGCCTGCGGCACGATGCGCACGCCTTCGACGATGCCCCATTTGGGATCGACCGCGCCGGCTTCGGCCGGCCGGGCGGTGGCCGCGCTGGGCTGGACGCGCGCCTGCACGAGCTGGGCGAGCGCGGCTGCGATCGCCACTCCCACGGCACAGACGGCGACGGTCTTGTTGTTCGGCACTGGTCCTATCCCGGATGAGGCGACGCTCTTGCGCGGGCGTTGTCTGTGTCGGCCCTAGACCGGCGCCAGGCTGGCAATCCGGTAGGCATTCGCCATGGCCGAAAAGGCCAGCGTCGTGCCGGGGATCGACGGCAGCACCGAGGAGTCGACCACGAAGACCCGCGTCCAGCCGAACGGCCGGCCGAGAACGTCGCTGTCGAAGGCACGCGTCGGCGTCTTGGTCATGGGAAACGAAGCTCCGCAATGGGTGCCCGAACCCGGATTGGAGAATTTGAGCACGTTGTAGCAAAACAGGGTACCGAACTTCAGCCCCTTCCGGAACAGATCCTTGGCCGCCGCGCGCGCCGCGTCGCGCGCCGTGTCCGATACCTTCACATCGATTTCCAGTCGCTCGGGATCGGATGCCGTGCCCTGCCGCAGGCGAAGCTCGACCCGCGACGAATGATCCGAATGCATGCCGCACCAGCCCATCATCATGCGGCGCATCGCCCAGGCGTAGAACGCACGGCCCGCCGGCCGGTTGGCGCCGGGCAGGCCGGACGCCGCCAGGATCATGTCGTTCATGGGCACGACCTGGACATGGACCCAGTGGTCCGACAGCCCGGCGACCTTGGTCTCGAGAAACACCGACGCCAGGGTCACCGCGGGGTGCTCGATGCCCGACTTCGCGGCGCGCCGGCGCAGCATCGGCACGACGAACTTCTGGCTCTCTCGCAGCGACACGACCTGGTCGTACAGCCGGCGCGAGCGCAGCAGCAGCCGCGTCGTGTTGATCGGCCCGGCGGCGACGAACGCCGCGTCGAACGACAGCGCCAGCGCCCGGTTGTCGCGAAGGTCGACCGCCGCAATCGCCACCTTGCCGCCCTGCTCCTCGATGGCGCCGACATAGACGCCGGTGCGATAGGCGATCTGGCCGCGCCGGGCCATGTCGTCGAGCTTGGGAACGGTCGCGAAAATCGCTCCCCTGACGCAGCCGACGAAGCATTGGCCGCAACCGTTGCAGGCCAGCGCCTCGGGCGAGTCGTCGGTCGTGTGGATCGCCAGGCGCGCCTTGCCGTAGAGCGTGCCCGATGCCTGCAGGCGAGGCTCGGCGCGCTGCAGGTCGGCCAGCAACGCCTGGCCCTGCGGCCCCGGATCGATGTCGCCCAGGCCATCGCGGTAGGCGGGGAAGGCCTGCGACAGCGTCCCGGCACCGCCCGCCAGCGGCATCAGCTGCGCGGCGGCGCGGAAATAGGGTTCCATCTCGGCGCGCGACACCGGCCAGTCGGCCATGTCGCAGGCATCGACCGCCAACGCCGCGGCCCCCCAAATATTCGAGAAGCCGCCCTTGGTGAAGGTCGGGAACGGCGCGCGGCCGCTCACCAGGCTCGCCGTGTGCGCGAACGGCCGGTCGCCGGCATAGATGTCTTCCGATCCGAAGAACATCTTCTTGGGAAGCTGGCCCGGCACGACCGTGGCGTTGCGGCTGATCAGCCGGAAATCGTCGCCTTCGTCATTTACCTTGGGCGGCGCCTCGCGCAGGCGCGCCACCGCCGCGCTTCGACG
>DATHNU010000263.1:0-4625 GCA_035485695.1 Reyranella sp.
AGTTCGCCAAAGGGGGCCGTTGGGCCACTCCCGGCGTTCGATCAAGTATAGACCCATCAGGCGCGATTTGATTTCAGGCGGCATTCTGGGCTGTGCTGAACTGCCATCAACCGCTGCAAGTGCGGTCAATTCGGTTTTGCTAAGGGCAGTTTCCTTCGCCATCCGGGGAACGTAGCCTCGCCCGAAGCAAGATGTCTGTCCTCAATTGGACAGGCCGCATTGAGCGCAGCAGTTTGCCGGTATCGGGTAGCAAACGGGCTTTCCCGTTTGCTACGGCCACCTCCCACGCGATCCTGTCGCCCAGTTTCGCAGGCCCCTTGACCGGCCTGAGCAATGTCGTGGCGTATGTCTGCCGACCTCGCGCGAGGAGGCTCGATGTTCATGTTCCGTCATCGCATCCGGAAAGCGCGCGGCAAGCCGCCGTCTCGGCCGGCCGCCCTCGGCCTATGCCACACACCCCGACAGACCGCTCAGATCCCTTTGCGCCGTCTCCCCAATTTCTGGGGGCCCTATACGGTACGAAAGAATTCCCGATCGTTCAGGGCCCCATTTACGCAATATCGTATCGTGTCACTTCCCAGCCTCCTGCGAAGGCGAGCCCCATCTCACCCTCCCCGCGCTCACGCGCGGGCCTCCTGCCTCTCCCCCCACTTCGTGGGCGGAAAGGGCCTCTGTCGCGAGGCGTAAGGATGCGAAAGCTACTCCGCCGCCATCGCTTTCGGCTTGGCGAGTTCCTCGGCGATCTGCACCGCGTTCCACGCCGCGCCCTTCAGGAGCTGGTCGCCGGCCACGAACAGCACCAGCCCGTTGGGGTTAGAAAGGTCGCGGCGGATGCGGCCGACATGGACGTCGAGATCACCGCTCGCCTCGAGCGGCATCGGGAAGTGATTTTTGGCCGGATCGTCGACCAGCTTGACGCCGGGCGCGAGAGCCAGGATTCCGCGCGCCTCCTCAGGCGACAGCGGCTTGTCGAGCTCGAGCGTGATCGACTCGGAATGGGCGCGCAGCACCGGCACGCGGATGCAGGTCGGCACGACGGCGAGATGCGGCATGTGGAACATCTTGCGCATCTCTTCGATCACCTTGTTCTCCTCCTCGTTGTAGCCGTTCTCGGCCACCTTGGTGTTGTGCGAGAACAGGTTGAAGGCGATCTGGTGCGGGAAGACCTTGGGTGTGATCTCCTTGCCGGCGGTGTAATCGTGGACTTGGTCCTCCAGCTCCTGCATGGCCTGCGCGCCCGCGCCGGAGGCCGCCTGGTAGGTCGACACGACGATCTTTCGGATGCCGGCGGCGAGATGGATCGGCCAGACCGCCGTGGCGAGGACGGCCGCGGTGCAATTCGGATTGGCAATGAGGCCTTCATGGCGCGCAAGGTCCTGCGCGTTCACCTCGGGCACCACCAGCGGCACCTTGGGATCCATGCGGAAGGCAGAAGAGTTGTCGATCACGATCGCACCCTCAGCCCGCGCGGCCGGCGCGAACTCGCGGCTGCGCGTGGCGCCGGCGCTGAAGAAGGCGATGTCGACGTCCTTGAAGGAATCCGCTTTCAGCTCCTCGACCTTGCAGGCTTTGCCCTTGAACTCGAGCGTCTTGCCGGCCGAGCGGGCCGAGGCGAGCAGCTTGAGCGAGCCGACGGGGAAGTTCCGTCGCTCGAGGACGCGGAGGATTTCGATCCCCACCGCGCCGGTGGCGCCGACAATGGCGATGTTTGGTGCGTTCATGGCAGGGGCAAAATACACGCCGGGCGCGCGTCGCTCCAGTGGCGCGATCATGAATTAAGCGAGGCCCTAGCCCGCAGCCTTCTCATGCTTCTTGATCGCTGGCATCAGGCCCGTGGGGTCGACGAGCTTGCCGTGCACCAGCATGTTGTGGGCATGCGCCAAGTGATGGAGCGCGAACGACGTCTGCATGGCGCCCACCCTGCCCTGCGCGTCCTGCGCGGCGTTCACCGCCTGCTTCACGAGCTTGAGTGCAAACAGCGGCTTTTGCGCAATGCGCTCGGCCATGGCGAGACCGAAGGATTCGAGCTCGGCGCGCGGCACGACATGGTTCACCATGCCCAGCCGATGCGCTTCGGCCGCGCCGATCCAGTCGGCGGTGAACAGGAACTCCTTGGCCTTGCGCACGCCCATCTCCCAGGGATGAGCGAAGAACTCGGCGCCGCCCACGCCCATCGCCACCGTGTGATCGAGGAACTCGGCATCCTCCGAGGCGACGATGAGGTCGCACGGCCAGATCAGCATCAGGCCGCCGGCGATCACCTTGCCCTGGACCAGCGCCAGGGTGGGCTTGGGAATGTTGCGCCAGCGCTCGCAGAAACCGACATAGATCTCCTGCTCACGGGCGTACTGCGCCTCTGCGCCGGGCTTGCCGAAGCCGCCCCAGGTGCCGACCGTCTCGTGCTTCTTCATGTTGCCGTGGCCGTCCGCCTCACGCAGGTCGTGCCCCGAGGAGAAATGCGGGCCGTTGGCCGACAGCACGATCACCTTCACGCCGTCGTCCTGGGCGGCGCGGTCGAAGGCCTCGTTCAGCGCGTAGAGGAACGCCGTGTCCTGCGCGTTCCGCGTCTCGGGCCGATTGAGGATGATGCGGGCGATTCCGGGCGTCGATGTCTCGTAGAGAATGGGATTGGTCATGAGTTCCTCTCTTGTCATCCTGAGCGCAGCGAAGGATCTCATGGCGTAGCAAACGGCGATGACATCCTTCGCTGCGCTCAGGATGACGGGAGTTTAACCATGCCGACCCTCAAGCACACGTTCATCGAGACCCGCGGCTTCACCACGCACGTCGCCCAATGCGGCAATGGTCCCCCGCTCATCCTGCTGCATGGCTGGCCCGAATTCTGGGCGGTGTGGGAGCCGATGTTCGAGCGCCTGGCCGATCGCTACCGGCTGATCGCGCCCGACTTCCGCGGTTTCGGTGAAAGCGGCAACCCGGCGCCGGGACCGTCCGACCAGGCCGGCCCCGATGTCCTCGCCGCCGACATCGCAGCGCTGATGGACGGGCTCGGCATCGCCCGCGCGGGATTCGTCGGCCACGATGTCGGCGCCTTTGCCATGCAGCGGCTGGCGCTCAACCATCCCGACAAGGTCGCGGGGCTTTTCTTCTTCAATTGCGGCACGCACGGCGTCGGCGCGCGCTGGCGCGAGCCCAAACATATCAACGAGATCTGGTACCAGACCTTCCACCAGATGCCGTTCGCGCCGGCCCTCGTCGGCGCCTCGCGCGAATCGTGCCGCGCCTATATCGGCTATCAGCTGAAGCACTGGTCGTACGCCAAGGATGCCTTCGACGCCGTGCTGGAGCGCTGGGTCGACAACTTCATGCGGCCCGGCAATCTCCAGGGCGGCTTCAACTGGTACATCTCGCAGAATGCCGGGCGGCTCGCCGTCATGGCCGGCACCGCGCCCAAGCCGCCCAAGATCGTCCAGCCCGCGCGCGTGCTGTGGGGGCGGCACGATCCGGTGCTGCTGAGCGAGTGGATCGACGTGGTGGGCGAGTACTTCGAAAACGTCGAGGCCGGCATCGCGGAGGATGCCGGCCACTTCGTTCACTACGAGACGCCGGATCCGGCGGCCCAGGAAATCGACCGCTTCTTCAGGCGGATCGGTTATCGCGCGCCGAGAGCCTCGGCCTTGCCATGAGCCTCGACCTTCTTGGACGATTCGGTGGCCGCCTCGACCACCATGTTCTTCATAGCCTTCTGCAGCTTGTCGAAGGCGCGCACCTCGATCTGGCGCACGCGCTCGCGGCTGATGCCGTACTCCGAGGACAGGTCCTCGAGCGTCTTGGGCTCGTCGATTAGGCGGCGCTCAACGATGATGCGGCGCTCGCGGTCGGTGAGCTGCTTGAGCGCGCCGGCCAGCATCTGCTTGCGCTGGCCCATCTCCTGGCTCTCGCCCAGCTTGGCCTCCTGGTTGGGCGATTCATCGACCAGCCAGTCCTGCCATTCCATGTCGCCCTCGGCCTTGACTGGGGCATTGAGCGAGGAATCCGGCGCGGCGAGGCGGCGGTTCATGTTCACCACCTCCTCCTCGGGCACGCCGAGGCGGGTGGCGATCTTCTTGACCTGCTCAGGCGACAGATCGCCCTCCTCGATCGCCTGCATCTGGCCCTTGAGCTTGCGCAGGTTGAAGAACAGCTTCTTCTGCGCCGCCGTCGTGCCCATCTTCACCAGCGACCAGCTATGCAGGATGTATTCCTGGATCGAGGCACGGATCCACCACATGGCATAGGTGGCCAGCCGGAAGCCGCGGTCCGGATCGAACCGCTTGACCGCCTGCATCATGCCGACATTGCCCTCGGAGATCAGCTCGGCGACCGGCAGGCCGTAGCCGCGATAGCCCATGGCGATCTTGGCGACGAGCCGCAGATGGCTGGTCACCAGCTGATGGGCGGCTTTGGAATCGCCGTGCTCACGCCAGCGCTTGGCCAGCATGAATTCCTGCTGCGGCTCGAGCAGGGGAAATTTCCGGATTTCCTGGAGATAGCGGCTGAGGTTGCCCTCGGGGGTGAGGGACGACGGCAGCGCGGGAAGGTTGGCGGTAGCATTCATATTGCTCCCCTTTCATACGCGGTAGGCGACATGAACGAACGTTTAGCACTCTCGCTCACTGACTGCTAAA
>DATHNU010000264.1:0-2299 GCA_035485695.1 Reyranella sp.
CGGCTGGCGCGAGAAGCCGCGCAGGCCGTCGTCGCCGCCGGTCAACGAACTCCACTGGAAGGCGATGTAGTAAAACACCTGGCCGAACGCGATCGTCACCATCGCGAAATAGACGCCGCGCCGCCGCACGATCAGGAGGCCGAGGATCGAGCCGCAGATGCCGCCGAGCAGGATGCCAGCGATCAGCGCCAGCGGCGTCGAGAGCGCGAGATATTTCAGCGTCAGTCCCGCGCCATAGGCGCCAAGCCCGAAATAGGCGGCGTGGCCGAACGACAGCACGCCGGTGAATCCCAACAGGAAGTTCAGCGACATCGCGGCCAGCCCCAGCACCAGCACGCGGGTGGCGAGCGCGGTATAGCCGCCGAGCGGCACCATCCAGTAGGGCGCCAGCAGCAGCACGGCCCAGATCGCGATGAGGACAATCAGCTTGCGGGTTTGTTCGGCACTCAACTCATCATTCCTTCTTCGCCGAACAGTCCGCGGGGCCGGATCAGCAGCACCACCGCCATCATGACGTAGATCACCGCTTCGCTGGCGGCCGGGAAAAACACCGCCGTCAGCCCCGAGGCGACGCCGATCAGGAGCCCGCCGGCCAGCGTGCCGGGCAGGCTGCCGATACCGCCGACGATGATGGCGATGAAGCTCGGCATCAAAAGCCCGGTGCCCATGGTCGGATCAAGCCCGAGCTGGCCCGCCGCCAGCACGCCGCTCAGGCCGGCGAGGAAAATGCCGACCGCGAAATTGAGCGAGCGCAGCATCTGCACGTTGATGCCGAGCGCTGCCACCGTCTCCAGATCGAGCGTGCCGGCGCGGATGCGGATGCCGAGTCGCGTGTAACGCAACAGCAGGAACAGCAACGCCACCGCGACAAACACCACGGCCACCATGAACAGGCGATAGCCGGTGATGAAGAACAACTCGTTGCTCAGCGGCTGCGACAGGAACGGTGGAATGGACATCGGCTTGCCCTGGGCTCCGAAGATGAAGCGGGTGCCGTCCTCGATCATGAAGGCGAGGCCGAAGGTCAGGAGCAGGCTGTAGAGCGGATCGCGGCCGTACAGCGGCCGGATCAGCACGCGCTCGACGGCGAGGCCGATGACTGCGGTCAACAGCGGCGCCAGTAGCAGCGCGCCCCAGAAGCCGACATAGGGCGTGATCGCATAGGCAATGTAGCCGCCGATGACGAGAAACCCGCCATGGGCGAAATTGATCGTGTTGCTCAGATTGAGGATCAGCGAAAGGCCGAGCGCCATCAGCACATAGAAGGCGCCGATGATCAGCCCGTTGGTGACGTTGAACAGCAGCAGCGTTGTCATAATTCACCGGAGGAGGAAGCACACGTTTGATCCGGGAGGCGTTTCTCCCGGATCATGGAGTGGGCGCTATCCGCGCAGCAGCTTTCAGCCGTCGCGCGTCAGGCCGGCCACTGAATCTTGCAGCCGGTCGATTCGACCGATCCGGCGGCCGTTTCGCCGGGCACCGGATTCTTCACAGTGAACATCTTATCGGGATCGCCCTCGGGCGGATGCGCCTCGCCGACGAACACGGTGCTCATCAGTTCGTGGTCGCCGGCGCGGTATTCCGGCGCGCCCGGCTGCAACGCGACTTCGGGCGGCAGCTTGAAGCCGGACAGTGCCTTGGCCAGTTTCGGCGCATCGAGCGTCTTTTCCTGGTTGGCGATCAAGGCCAGCGTCTGCACCGAGGCGTAGCCGAACCAGTTGCGCGCGGTCGCCGCGCCGCCGGTGATCTTCTTGATCGCGGCATTGAATTCCGCGACATGCGGCACGCCGGGCTGGTCCCACCACCATTCCATGGTCCACCAGCCGACCCGCGCGCCATCGGGCACGGCACGGATGCTCTCGAGTTCGAACAGGGTGCCGCCCACGGCCATCTGCTTGTCCATGCCGAACTGCACGAACTGCTTGAGGCTCGCGACCTGGTCACCGCCGCCCATCACGTTGATCAGCACCTGCGGAGCGAAGGCCTTGGCCTGGATCAGATAGGCGGAATAATCGGCGGTGCCGAGCGGCACCAGCGAGCCGGAGGATGTGCCGCCGGCGGCTTTCAGCAGCTTTTCAAAGCCGGCCTGTACCGAGTGGCCATAGGCGTAATCCGGCGTCAGGAAGTACCATTTCTTGCCGAACTTCTCCATCAGCGTGGAGCCGATGGCATTGGCGTCCATCGTGGTCGAATTGCAGACACGGAACATGTTCCAGGAGCAGCCCGAGCCGGTAATCGTATCGGTGTGACCGCCGCCGACGATGTGCAGGACCTTCTTTTCGCTGGTGACCTGCGCGAT
>DATHNU010000265.1:0-4458 GCA_035485695.1 Reyranella sp.
GCCTACCGCTTCGCGCGCCGCCACGCCCGCGACCCGCGCTTCGCTTTCGGCACCGGCAAGCTGGGCGACCTCGCAGGCTTTGCCAGCGCCGTCGTGCTGGCCCTGGTCGCCCTGATGATCGGCTACGAATCGGCGGGACGGCTGTTCCAGCCGGTGCCCATCCACTATGCCGAGGCGACCGCCATCGCCGCGGTCGGGCTTCTGGTCAATCTGCTCAGCGCCTGGATGCTGGGCGCCGGTCCCGATCATGACCACAGCCACGACGGCCATCATCACGATCATGACTACAACCTGCGCGCCGCCTTCTGGCATGTGATGGCCGATGCGCTGACCTCGGTGCTGGCCATCGTGGCCCTGATTGCCGCGTGGTCGTACGGCTGGAGCTGGGCCGATCCGGCCATCGGCATCGTGGGCGCGCTGGTGATCGCCCACTGGTCGTGGCGCCTGATCCGCGAGTCCGGCGCGGTGCTGCTCGACGCCGCGCCCAACCGCGCGCTGGACGATGCAATCCACCACCGTCTGGAGATCGGTCACGACCGCATCGCCGACCTGCATGTCTGGCGGCTGGGCCCGGGCCATCACGCCGCCATCGTCTCCCTGGTGTCCGACTCGCCGCAGCCGGTCGAGGCTTACAAGGCGCGGCTCGCCGACCTCCGCGGCCTGTCGCACGTCACGGTCGAGGTCCTCCGGTGCAACGATTCCCACTGACCATGCCATGCCTCAGCGCAGACGCGTCCTCGCCGCCGTCGCTTTTCTCGTGGCGCTGCCCGCCCGAATTCACAAAGCCCGGGCGCAAGCCGTGAAGGTGCGTCTCGGCACCGCCACGCCGGGCGGCGGCTTCCCGGTCTATGGCGCGGCCTTCATCGAGGCCGTGCACCGCTTCGATCCCGGCCTCGAGATCGAGGCCATCAACACCAAGGGCAGCACCGAGAACGTCCCGATGCTGGAAGCGGGCACGCTCGACATCGCCCTCGTGCAGGGCGAGGTGGTGCACGAAGCGCTGGACGGCATCGGCCGGCCGCCGGCGGATCTCAGGATCATCACGGCGATGTATCCCACCGCCGGTATGTTCGTGGTGCGGGCCGGCTCGCCCTACCGCCGCATCGCCGACCTTCTGGGCAAGCCGATCGCCTGGGGCGCGCAAGGCTCGGGCCTGGTGATTCTCGGCCGTTACGCCATGGATGGGCTGGGCTTCGATGCGACGAAGGATTTCCAGCCGATCTATCTCGAGCGCGCCGGCGATGGGCCGGCGATGGTGCTCGACGGCCGCGCCGCGGCGCTGTGGGGCGGCGGCACCGGCTGGCCGGGCTTCACGGCGGTTGCCAAGAGCGAGAAGGGCGCGCGTTTCATCGCGCCCGACTCTTCGGAGATCGCCCGCATTCTGGCCAAGCATTCGTTTCTCAAGCCGGTGGCGCAGGCGGCCGGCAGCTTCCCCGGCCAGGACGCCGCGATCCCGTCCGTCGGTTCCTGGAGTTTCGTCATGGCGCGACCCGGCCTCGACGACGCCATCGCCTACCGTATTGCCAAGGCGTTGCACGCGCAGGAAAAAGCCGGCAGTCCGCCCGCGCAACTGGCCGACACCACGGCGCAAAACACGCTGGCCACGGCGCCGCGCGAGCGCCTGCATCCCGGTGTCGCGCGCTATTTCCGCGAGGCGGGCCTCAAATAGCGCCCGAAACGGTGCGCGTAACCTTGCGCTCCTGGGGGCGTTTCCTGGTCTGGCAACCAAGGAGCGGTCGATGGACGACAAGTCGAAGAAGGACAGCAAGATCGAGGGCGAGGGCAGCTACAGCGGCACCCGCGACTACAACGAATCGACGGCCAAGTTCCTGAAGAAGGGCAAGGTCGATGAAGCCGCGCAGGAGGCCAAGCGCGCGCTCGAGTCCAAGGAAGGCGCCGAGCTGAAGGCGGCCGAGGCCAAGGGCAAGGCCGGCGACCCCAAGCACATGGAGAAGAATCGCAAATAGGACATCCCGAAAGGGAGACTCATTTCTTGCCGGAGCGCGGGCCTCCAGGCCGCTCATGTCATCGTATCGACTATGAAGATGCGGACCTGGAGGTCCGCGCTCCGGCAGGACTACGAGGCAGCCTTGCCGGGTCCGCAGCAGGCGGCCGCGGCCTTCAGCTTCTCGACGCGGGGCGCGTTCGTGCCGTAGACCGTGCTCTCGCCGGTGGTGAGGAAGGTCTCCCACGACACGCCCTGCGGATCGAGGGTCCAGCTTTTCTCCGACTCGGCGTAGCAGCAGGTCGTCTTGCCTTCCTCGAGTATGGGGCCTTCGGCCTCCTTCAACCGGCCGTAGATTTCCTGCAGTTCCTCTCCGTCTTCCACCTGGATGCCCAGATGATCGATGCCGGGCGCGCCAACCGAATGCGTCGAGATCGCGAAGTTCACCCGCGGATCTTCCAGCATCCACTTGGCATAGTCGGGCTTCACCACCGTGGGCGGGGCCGCGAACAGGGTGGAGTAGAAGCGGATCGACTGGTCGAGATCCCCGACCGACATGTGAACGTGCAGACGCTTCATGATCTGGTCGCTCCTCTTGGCTTGGGCTTCGTCACCTAGGGGCGTGCGAGATATTTCTCGAGCTTGCGCGCGAAGTCATCATCGACGACGAGTTTGGCAAGGCTGTCGCTCTTCGGCAAAGCAGCATAGCGTTGCAGGCCGATCACCGTCAGCTTCAACCGTCGGCCGTCCTCTTCGACCAGCGCGAGATGCTTCAGCCGCCGAACATGGTCCGGCGCAAGATGCTTGAGCTTGGTGATGCCGTTCGCCACCCGGCGCAGCGTCGCTTCCTCATGCGGGCTGAGCGGCGCGTCCAGACTTCTGGTCATGTAGGCCCCCGTCTCAGACGCCAACTACCTCACGCTGGACCGCTGCTGACAAGCGCAATCGACTGCAGCGACCATGCGCAGATCCGGCCTCGTCATCGGCCGGTCATCGAACGGTCAGCAATCCGTAAGTGTCTTCGATATGAGGTCAGCGATCCGTAAGCGTCTTCGACATCAGGAAGGTCGACCCGTCTTCCCGCTCGTCGAACCGGATCAGCCGGTAACCGAGCCGTTCGTAGAAGCCGCGGGCCGTGATCGACGACGACAACAGCAGCTCGGCCACGCCGGCCTGGCGCGCATGCGCTTCCAGATGCGCAACGAGCCCTGCGCCGATACCCCTGCCCTGCAGGCCGGGCTCGACGAACAGCGACCTCAGCCTGTCGCCGCCGAGGCCGATCGTGCCGACGATCGCGGATCCGTCGAGGCAGACGAAGACGTCGCGCTCGGCCAGCCGCCGCGCAACCTTGTCCGGCGTCGCGTTGGCGGCGATCAGCTCGACGACCGGGGCGGCGTAATCGCCTGCGTTGGACAGCCGCACGGTCCGCTGGATGAGGTCGCTCAGCGCCGGGACGTCGGCGGCCGTGGCGGGGCGTATCGTCAACGCGTCCATGCGCTATGATACTCTCCCTTGGGGGAGAATCTTAGATGACACATCGCATCCTGTTCGCCGCCTGCGTGGCCCTTGCCCTTGCAGTCCTGTCGTCGACGGTCGCTGTCGCCGCCGATCCGGCCGCCATCGCGCGCGGCAAGTATCTGGTGACCATCGCCAGCTGCCACGACTGCCATACGCCGGGATACTTCCTCGGCAAGCCCGACATGGCGCGCTACCTCGGCGGTTCCGATGTCGGTTTCGAGCTGCCCGGCCTCGGCGTCTTCCATGGTCCCAATCTCACGCCGGACAAGGAGACCGGTCTCGGCAACTGGACCGACGCCCAGGTCCTCGCGGCCCTGCAGACCGGCGTGCGACCGGATGGCCGCGTGCTGGCGCCGATCATGCCGTGGCGGGCCTTCGCCTCGCTCACCAAGCAGGACGCCCAGGCCATCGTCGCCTTCCTGCGCAGCGTGCCGCCGGTGAGCCACAAGGCGCCCGGTCCGTTCGGCCCCACCGAGACGCCGACTTCGTTCGTCATGAAGGTCGTGCCGCCGGCGACCAAGTAGGGCCGTTCGGCTCGGGGGAGCCACCCGCCGCCCCGAGGAGACGGATCCTGACGCGGCGCGGGCCCTCGATGGCCAACGTAAAATTGCCGCGCCACGACCCCGTCTACGGCGCCGGAGGGAGCGTTGGGTAGGCTCTGGACCAAGCCGGTCCGAGCCCGCCAGCCAGGTTGCCCACGCCGCCGCATCAACGCGCGGGCAAAAAAGGCACAAAAGCGGCGCCCCCCTATCAGACAGGGCTGTTGTCCCTGAAATCCACAGATTGATCCCCAGCAATCGTTCCCTTCGATGCAACCGTTGGATCTGTGCAGAAAATGCCACAGGGACCCGCGACCCTCGCGCGCGGGCCTGTTCTGACCGGGAACGCCCGCGCCCCGCCGCCGTTCTCAGTGCGATCGACGACGACTTTTCTAGAGCAGGCGGCCGATGATGAAGAAGCGCGGTTTTCTCGTACTCGCCCTGGTGATGAGCGTG
>DATHNU010000266.1:0-3284 GCA_035485695.1 Reyranella sp.
TCATGCTCGCCATCGTGCCCTTCAACTGGCAGGCGCATGACAGCTATTTTGTCGTCGCCCACTTCCATTACGTCGTAGCGGGCGCCCTCGCCTTCCCCATGCTGGCGGCGTTCTACTACTGGCTGCCGTTGCTGACCGGACGCACGGCTGTGCACCGGCTGTCGGTGCCCGCCTTCTGGCTGGTCTTCATCGGCTTCAACCTCACCTTCTTCCTGATGCATCTGGTCGGACTGCTCGGCATGCCGCGGCGCATCTATACCTATCCGGGGGATGTCGGCTGGAACTGGCTCAACCTCCTGTCCTCGGTCGGCGGGTTCGTCATGACCATCGGCTTCGGGCTGGTGGTGATCGACCTTCTGGCGCAGTTCCGCTACGGCCGTCGGGTGCGGCGCAATCCGTGGCGCGCGACGACGTTCGAATGGGCCATGCCGATCCCGCCGGCGCCCTATGCCTTCGCCTCGCTGCCGCCGGTCGGCACCGCGGCCGACGAGGTCAGCGCCGGCGACCGCGCCTTGTCGCTGGCGCGCGGCGAGGGCTATCTCGGTTTCGCGCGCAACGGCTGGCAGGAGACGCTAGGCGTGCACATGACATCCGGCGCGCCCGAGCAGTTGATCGTGCTGCCGCGCCCAACCTACCTGCCGCTCTGCACGGCGCTCGCCACCGCGACGGCCGTGCTGGCCATGCTGTTCCAGTTCTACGCGCTGACGCTCGCGGCGGCTTTGTTGACCGCGGGCCTCTTCGTGCTGGCCGGGCAGAGCGCCGGGCTCGTCCGCGACTATGGTCCGCTGCCGGTGGGCCACGGGGTGAGCGTACCGCCCCATACCGAGATGGTCGGCGCGCCGGCGTGGTGGGCGCTGATTTTCACGCTGGTGGCCGACGGCACCCTGTTCGCATCGCTAGTGTTCGGGACGTTCTATCTCTGGATCGCCGCGCCGAACTGGCCGGCAGCGGCCACGCCCGCGCCGGATCTCAAGCTCGTCCTTGCAGCCATTGTGGCCCTTGTTGTCGCCGCGGCGGCGGCACGTGGATCGATGCGGGCGCTCCTCGCCGGCGGATCTGCGCGCGGCTGGATCGCGCTTGCGATGTTGGCCCTTCTCGCCGCCATCGCAGCTTGCGTGTCCCTCATCGGCGGCATCGCCCCGCCTCCGCGCGAGCATGCGCTCGGCGCGACCGCCGCCGCGCTGCTGTTCTATGTTGCCGTGCACGCGGGCATCGGCCTTCTTTTCCTCGTCAGCAACTTCCTGCGGCTCGGCGCCGGCCTGGTCTCGCCGCTGCGCTCGATGGACATGCGCCTGACGCGGCTGTGGCTCGACTACACCACGCTGACGGCCGTCATTGCGCTTGGTCTCGTCCTGGCGCTGCCCCTCCTGGTGGCGATGCTGGGGCCCCGCCCGTGAGCGCGCGGCCCGTTCCGCCCCGGCGCCTCTGGTGGCTGCTGGCAGGCTTCGGTGTCTGGTGCAGCGCGCTGGTTTTTCTTTACGCCGTCCACGCCATCGGCTGCGCCTTTGCCTGGCCGGCCGGCGCGCTGCGCCTGGCCCTTGCCGTTGTGCTGCTGGTGCATCTGATCGCGATCGGCTGGATGTGGCGCGATCACCGGACCGCCGACGCGGACCCGAGCCTCGAATCGACCGGCGCGTTCCTGCACACCGTGATCGTCTGGACCTTGATCGCCGCCCTGGTCACCATCGTCCTCACTCTGGGACCGACGCTTGCGCTCGCCACGTGCGTCTAATGCGATCAGAACGACCAGCCGACCGGCGTGTCGGGGTGAAAGACCACGACGCTCTTGTTGCCTCCCGGAACGTCGATGCGGTCGGGCGCCTGCAACGGCGCCGCGCGCAGCGTGATACGCTCCTCGTTGGCAGAAAGGCCGTAGAAGCGCGGCCCGTTCAGCGAGGCGAAAGCCTCCAGCCGATCGAGCGCGCCCTCCTCGGCGAAGACCTGGGCATAGACCTGCATCGCCACCGGCGCGTTGAAGATGCCAGCGCAGCCGCAGGCGCATTCCTTGGTATCGGCGGTATGCGGCGCGGTATCGGTGCCGAGGAAGAATTGTGCCTTGCCCGAAGTCGCCGCGCGACGCAGCGCCAGGCGGTGCTCCTCGCTCTTGGCGATGGGCAGGCAATAGAAATGCGGACGGATGCCGCCCTTGAAGATGGCGTTGCGATTGTAGGACAGATGATGCGGCGTGATCGTACCGCCGACCCGGGGCCCGCTCGCCTCGACGAAAGCCACGCCCTCTTTCGTGGTGATGTGCTCGAGCACGATCTTCAGGCCCTGATGGCGCTTGAGCAGCGGCGCCAGCACCTTGTCCAGGAACACCGCCTCGCGGTCGAAGATGTCCACGTCGGCATCGGTCACCTCGCCATGCACGAGGAGCGGCATGCCGGCCGTCTCCATCGCCTCCAGCCCTCGGCCAATGCGGTCCATTGAGGTGACGCCGTGCGCGGAATTGGTCGTGGCGTGCGCCGGATAGAGCTTGGCCGCGACCCATACGCCCTCCTGCTTGCCGCGCAAAAGCTCGGCCGGGTCGGCACCGTCAGTCAGGTAGCAGGTCATCAGCGGCTCGAATTTGAGCTCGGCCGGAACCGCTCTGCGGATTCGTTCGCGGTACGAAGCCGCCTCCGCCACCCGGGTCACCGGCGGCACGAGGTTCGGCATGATGATGGCGCGGGCAAACTGGCGCGCTGTGTGCACAGCGCAGGCTTGCAACATCGGTCCGTCGCGCAGATGGACGTGCCAGTCGTCGGGACGGCGGAGCGTAATCGAGGAAGGCCCAGGGGATGATGAGAGCGGCATGACGCGTTTTCTACGCTTGCTCCCGGGCGGGCTCCAATGTTGATTGCGGGCATGAATGATCTGAAAGAAGCGATCGCCTTCGCCAAGTCAGCTGAATCCAAATGGCCCGAAAGCATGAAAATGCCGGACGGCCAGTTCGTGATGACCTACGATTCGGGCGAGAAAGCCCCCGACAGCGAGGTGCTGGGCCCGGTCACGCCGCGTGGCGGCCATGCCGGCGTCGTCTATCGCGGCGGCAGGATTCTGGCCGAATGGGGCGACGTCACCCGCCCCGACATGACCTTCAGCGTCGCCAAGAGCTATCTGGCGCTGCTCGCCGGCCTGGCGCTGGTCGACGGGCTCATCAAAAGTCTCGACGACAAGGCGGGCGACTATGCCCTCGATGACGGCTTCAAGAATGCGCAGAACAAGGACATCACCTGGCGCCACCTGCTGACCCAGACCAGCGAATGGCAAGGCACGATGTTCGGCAAGGAAGACCGCATCGA
>DATHNU010000267.1:0-4118 GCA_035485695.1 Reyranella sp.
CCCTTGATGAGCGCCACGAGATCGGCGTTGCCGATGACGCGCAGGACCACGTCCTCGAAGGGCGGCTGCTTGCCGGACCAGTGATTGGGCACCGCCTTGAGCTCGAGCTGCTGATTGAGCGTGCGGTTGGCGATGTAGTACGGCCCTGTAGTCGCCAGGTTCCTGGTCAGCCAGGCGTTCGCCCAGGGATCCTCGGCCGTCGCATGCTTCTTCACCTCGACGGAATCGATGACGGCGAATTGCTGGAACTTCATCGAGGTCAGCGCCACAGGAATGGCGGTCGGCACGCCGTTACCGTCGGTGAAGGTGATCTTGACCGTCAGCGGATCGACCGCCTCGATCTGCTCGGCCTTGAAGATGCCGGCAATGCCCGCCTGGTTCTTGCCGTTGCCGACGATCCTGACCAGGCGCTCGAAGCTGTAGCGGACGTCCTCGGACGTCACCGGGTTGCCCGTGCCGTAGAACTTCACGCCCGGCCGCAGCTTGAAGGTGATGACGGGACCCTCGACCTTCCACGACTCCGCGAGCTGTGGCACGACCTCGACCGGATCGGCCAGCAGCGATCCGTCGGGCTGCTCGTTGAACTTGATCTGCACCAGCCGCTCGTAGACGTTGACGCCGATCTCCTGGTCCTGCTGGCCGCGGATGTCGGCGGGGTCAAGGCTGGCGATATCCGAGGGAAGGGCGTGGACCAGCGGCTTTGCCAGCGCGGCCCCACCGAGGCAGGTCCCGGAAACCAGCGCGGCGGCAGCCAGCCACATGACCAGGCGCGCGAAAAAGCGGCGTTCTATCGACATGTCAGAAACCTCTCGTTGCAGCGACGGCCACGGATGGCTGGAGATCGCCGGATGGATAGGGGGCCGCGCCGCCGACGACGACGGGACAGGCAACGGCATGGTCATGACCGATAGCGATCAGCGCCGGTTTGGCCGCCGCACAGGCGGGCTGCGCCAGCGGACAGCGTCCGACCAGCCGGCAGGCATTGGGCGGATCGATCGGGCTGGTGATCTCGCCGACCAGACGCAGCCGCGTCCGCGTGACACCCCATTGGGCGACCGGCGCCGCCGAGAGCAGCGCGCGCGTGTAGGGATGTTGCGGCGCGCCGAAGATGCGCTCTGTCGGCCCCATCTCGACGATGCCGCCGAGATACATCACCGCGACTCGGTCGGCGACGTGCCGGACGACCTGCAGGTCGTGGCTGATGAAGAGATAGGCGAGGTGCCGCCGCTGCTGCAGGTCGAGCAGCAGGTCGAGGATCTGGCCGCGCACCGAGACGTCGAGCGATGAGGTCGGCTCATCGAGAATGACGATCTCCGGCGAGACCGCCATCGCCCGGGCGATGCCGACCCTCTGGCGCTGGCCGCCGCTCAGCTCGTGCGGATAGCGATTGAGATGCAAGGCGGTGAGACCCACCATCTCGACCAGCTCACGCACCCGCGCCGTCCGCTCAGCGCGCGGCAGGTCGAGATGCAGGCGCAACGGCTCGTCGAGCACCTGGCGAACGCTCATGCGCGGATTGAGCGAGGCGTTGGGGTCCTGGAACACCATCTGGATGCGCCGGTAGACACCGGCCAGCAGGCGCGGCTGCAGCGGCAGGATGGATTTTCCGTCGATCGCCACGTCGCCGCCGCTGGGCTCGATCAGCCGCACGATGCAGCGCGCGACCGTCGATTTTCCCGAGCCGCTCTCGCCGACCAGGGCCAGGGTCTCGCCGGCGGCGAGATCGAGGCTCACGCCGTCGACCGCGACGAGGTGCCGTCCGCCCTCGACCGGAAAGTTCTTGCGCAACGCGCGCACCTGCAGGATGGCGCCGCCGGCGGTCATGCCGCCGCCTCGACGAGCTGGCTCGCCGCCAGCAGGCGGCGGGTATAGGGATCCTGCGGCTGGGTGAAGATCGCCTGGGCGCTGCCAGTTTCGACGACGCGACCGGCATTCATCACCACGGCTTCGTCGCAGGTCTCGGCGACGATGCCGAGATCATGGGTGATCAGGCAGGTGGTCAGCCCGCCGACGCGGCAGAGGTCGGTAATCAGCTCCATGATGTCGGACTGGATCGTCACGTCGAGCCCGGTCGTGGGCTCGTCGAGGATCAACAGGGACGGTTCGCAGATCAGGGCGGCCATGGCGATCATCGCGCGCTGCGCCATGCCGCCGGAGAATTCGTGCGGATACTGCCGGGCCCGACGGGCCGGCTCGGGAATGGAAACTCGGCGCAGCGCCTCGATCGCCTGCTTCATTGCGGCGGAACGGCCACCGCCATGCTGGAGCTGGTAGACATCGGCCAGCTGGCGGCCGACGGTAAACACCGGGTTCAACGCCGCGCGCGCGTCCTGGAACACCATGCTGATCTCGGCGCCGCGGATCCTGCGCATCGCCTTCTCGTCGAGGCCCAGCAGGTCGACGCCGCGGAACAGAATGCGACCCGAGCGACGCACGAAGCTGGTTGGCTGGATGCCGAGGACCGACAAAGCGACGAGCGACTTGCCGCTTCCGGTCTCGCCCACCACGGCAGTGAGGGCGCCTTCCTTCAGGCGGTAACTCACGTCGTGCAGCACCGGCGTCAGCTCGCCCGTCGGCGAGCGGAACGCGCCGCTGTAGTTCTCGATCTCGAGCAGTTCGCCGCTCATCGCCACCGCCTGGGATCGGTAAGGTCGGAGATGGCATCGCCCAGCAGATAGAACGCGCCGGTGAGGCCCAGGATCGCCAATCCGGGAAAGAACGAGACCCACCACTGGCCGGTCATCACGCCGTCCTGGCCGCGGGCGATCATGTTGCCCCATTCCGGCGTGTTCGGACCGAGGCCAAGGCCCAGGAAACCCAGGCTGGCGGTGATCAGGGCGACGAACGCGGCATTGATCGAGGTGAAAGCGAGCAAGGGCCCGATGCTGTTGGGCAGCAGGTGCCGGAAGGCCACGCGCCAGGGCGGGTTGCCGACCATGCGGGCGGCCTCGGCATACTGCCAGCTGCGCCGCGAATGGATCTCGCCGCGGGCGAGCCGCAGATAATCCGGAATGCCGACGAAGGACATCACCAGGATGACGTTGACGATACCCGCCCCGACCGCCTGCACCACCAACATAGCGAACAGCAATCCTGGAAACGCCTGGAAGATCTCGACGGTGCGCAACGCGACCGTGTCGATGGCGCCGCCGTAGTAACCCGCGATCACGCCGATCGTCGTGCCGACGCAAAAGGCAATGGCGACTGCGGTCAGAGTGATGCCGAGATTGTAGCGAGCGCCCGCCATCAGGCGCGACAGCATGTCGGCGCCGAGCCGGTCCGTACCGAGCGGAAACACCCAGCTCGGTGCGTCATAGCCGTCGCCGATCCCGGGCGTCAGCGGATCGTAGGGCGTCCAGACGAGGGAGATCAGCGCGACGGCGACATAGAAGATCAGGACCCCGGCGCCGATCCGCATCGACCAGGACAGCTTCGCCCGGCGCCGCACCGGGCGGGCGATGCCGAGTTCGGGGGAAATCTCGCCCACGGCGTCACGCGGGCTCATGCGCGCATCCGCGGGTCGATGAACATGTAGAGGATGTCAACGGCGAGGAAGGCCAGGACGTAGAGCAGCGAGGCGTAGATGACGAAGCCCTGGAGGGCGGCGAAGTCGGAGCGTTCGATGGCCTGCAGGGCGTATTGCCCCAGGCCGGGCCAGGCGAAGATGGATTCGAGCAGGACGGCGCCCGCGAAAATATGGCCGGCGATGCCGCCGATCAGGGTCACTACCGGCAGCAGCGCGTTGCGCAGGCTGTAGCGGAACCACACGACCCGCCGGCCGTGGCCCATAGCAATCGCCGTGCGGATATAGTCGCTCTGCATCGCCTCGACCATGGCGGAGCGTGTCACGCGCGCGATCGGGGCAGCCGTGCTGAAGCCCAGGGTAAGCGCCGGCAGGGCGAGCTGCCGCACTGCCATCCACCACAGCGCCGGCTCGCCTGCCAACAGCGTGTCGATGAGCATGAATCCGGTGACGCGCGGCGGCAGGGCGACGCCGATCGGCAGGCGACCGACCGGGCCCGGCAGCAGGTGCAGGTTCACGAAGAAAATGCCGATCAGCACGAGGCCGACCCAGAATTGCGGCAGCGCCATGCCGCTCAGCGTGGCGCCGCGCACCA
>DATHNU010000268.1:0-4454 GCA_035485695.1 Reyranella sp.
AGGCGCCGCCATCGTCGGAGTGCCCTGGCGAACTCGTTCATGATCGAGGGAGCTTACAACACGGCCACCGGCTTGGTCACGGCTCCTGCATGAAGGCGGCGACCCTCTCGGCGATCATGATGGTGGGCGCGTTAGTGTTGCCGCCGACCAGCGTCGGCATCACCGAGGCATCGACCACGCGCAGCCCCACAAGGCCGTGGACGCGGCAGCGGTGGTCGACGACCGCCATCGGATCGTTGGCCGGGCCCATCTTGCAGGTGCCGACCGGGTGGTAGATCGTCTCGCAGTGGCTGCGGATCCACTGCTCGATCTCGGCGTCGGTCTTCATCGCGGCGCCGGGCTGGAACTCGTCGGCGCGGTAGGGATCGAAGGCGGTCCCGGAGAAAATCTCGCGGCCGATTTTCACGCCCTCGATCAGCGTGTCGAGGTCGCGCCGCTCGGCCAGGTAGTTGGCATCGATCAGCGGGTGCACCCCGGGATCACTGCTCTGCAGCCGGATCGTGCCCTTGCTTTCGGGCCGCAGCGTGCAGATGTGCAGGCTATAGCCGTTCTTCTTCATCTTCGTGCGGCCGTGGTCGACGACCAGCACCGGCAGGAAGTGAAGCTGGATGTCGGGCGCGCTGAGGCCGGGTCGCGTGCTGAGGAAGCCGCCCGATTCGGCGATCGGCGAGGTGCCGGGGCCCTTCTTGTCCTTCCAGTACTGGTAGAGCGAGACCAGCTTGTTGGCCGTGTCGTAGGTGTCGCGCGTCTTGCAGAACTGCAGCAGGGCGGCGTCGAGATGGTCCTGCAGGTTGCCGCCCACTCCCGGCAGGTCGTGCAGCGGGCGGATGCCGACCGACTTCAGGTGGTCGGCCGGCCCGATGCCCGACACCATCAGGAGCTGGGGCGAGTTGACGGCGCCGCCAGCCAGGATGATCTCGCGGCTGCAGCGCGCAACCTCGTCGCGGCCGTCCTTCTGCTTGTAGCGCACCCCCATGGCGCGGTCCCGGTCGAGGATGATGCGCTCGACCAGCGCATTGGAGATGACGTGGACGTTGTTGCGGTTGCGCTCGACCGCTGGCCGCAGATAGGCGCTGGCGGCGCTCCAGCGCTGCCTCTCCTTCTGCGTCACCTGGTAGTAGCCGACGCCTTCCTGGTTGGCGCCGTTGAAGTCGTCGATGCGCTGGTAACCGACCTGCCCCGCGGCATGCAGAAAGGCTTCGTTCAGCTTGTTGGGGTCGACCTGCTCGGCGACGTTGAGCGGGCCGTCCTTGCCGTGGAAGTCGTCGGACCAGCGCTCGTTGTTCTCGGCCTTCTTGAAGTAGGGCAGCACGTCGTCGTAGCTCCAGCCCTCGTTGCCGAGCTGGCGCCAATGGTCGTAGTCGGAGGCATGGCCGCGCACGTAGAGCATGGCGTTGATCGAGGACGAGCCGCCCAACGTCTTGCCGCGCGGCCAGTACATGCGCCGGTCGTTGCAGTGCTTTTGCGGCGTCGTCTCGTAGCGCCAGTTATAGGGCGACTTTTCGCCGAGGCTGGCGAAGCCTGCCGGCATTTTCAGCATGAAAGAAGAATCCGGCGGGCCGGCCTCGATGATCAGGATGCGCAGCGCCAGATCTTCGGCCAGCCGGTTGGCGATCGCACAACCGGCCGAGCCGGCGCCGATGATGATGTAGTCGTAGGGCCAGGACATTCTCGCTTTCCTAGGGCAGTGTGTTCTCGATCACCGTGAAGTAGGGTCGAGCGGATATGGGCGACAAAAACCCGTTGGCGTCCAGTGGAAAGACACTGCGGGTGACGGAGTCGCCCACGTTGCCGCCGATGGCGGCCAGGGTACCGGGCCGCACCTCGACCACCAGATCGCAATGGCCGGCGCCGCGGTTGAGATTGTCCAGGGTGGTGCCGCTGCCGCTGCGCGAGGAGCAGATCAGGTCGCCGACCTGCGGCGCCCGCTCGTCGAGCCGCCGCGGGATCAGGGTGGCGCCGGGCCGGCGCGCCCGCTCGACCAGCCGCTCGACGTAGACCGTGTGGCGCTGGTCGGGACAGAAGAGGTCGCGCGGCACGCCGGCGCTCTGGATGTCCCACGAGATGAAGGCGGCCGACCACGGTACGTCGTCGAGCCCGCTGCGCTCGGGATGGCCGACGCTTGCCCAGTAGTCCTGGATGCGCTGCGGCGCCTCGCGCTCCTTGACGCCAAGCTGCGCGGTGCGCGGCGGGCTGTCGGCCGAGTAGGTGATGACCTGCTGGCCGAAACGCGCCCATTCGCCGATCGCCAGCAGCACCATCGAGGTCTTGGCGCTGGCGGTGGGCGGCGGCGCCTCGGCTTTCCATGACGAGGCTGGGCAAGGGCCGAGTGGCGGCAGCCCGGCCGCGCTCTTGACCGCGGGCTTGGGCGCCGACGTGCAGGCGGCAACGGCGAGAACAAGGACGAGGATGATGCGACGCATCGCCAAGTCTACCAGCGCGCGTCTACCAGCGCGCGTCTACCAGCGCCCGATGCCGCCGATCACGAGCGTGGGCACGCCTGCGGTGCCGTTCTTCACCGTGAAGACCTGGCTGCCCGGGCGCCTGCCGTCGCGCGGTTCCGACACGTCGAGGCCGGCCGCCTTGAGTCGTTCGTTCGCCCGGGCGATGTCGGGCGTGCGCCAACTCAGGCCCCACAGATGATCGGGCCCGTCCGACACGCCCTTCCTGAGGTCGTGCGCGATCTCGACCACGAGATCGCCGCAGCGGAAGAACAGCAGCCGCGAGCCCCAGGCGGGATTGCTGCGGTCGAGCCGAAGATCGAGCCCCAGCCGTCCGGCGTAGAACGCGATGGCGCGCTCGGGGTTGGGAGTGCGTACTACGATATGATCGAGCGTGCTGACCGCGGCCGCTTCGTCCGAGCCGGCGAGCGGCGAGAGCGCGGGGCGCTCCGGGTATTCGCAGAATTCGAGCGGCACGCCGTGCGTCGCCTCGCGCGACAGCACGAGCCGGTCGCCCGTATGTTTTATCAGGCGCTCGCTCGGCACGGCGCGCCGCTCGAGCAAGCGCGCGGCCTTGTCGAGATCGGCCGTCGCGAACACCATCGACGAAAGCCCATTGCCGCCCGCGCCGAAGGTCAGCCCGACATTGCCGGTCTGCAGCCGCCCGTTCACCGCCTGCCGGCCGAGCAACGTCTCATACGCGGCGGCCGGCCCGGCAATCGAGAGATGATCGAGGACGTCAATCACGATCCGCCCCCCACGTCATCCTGAGCGCAGCGAAGGATCTCATCGCCGTTCGCCACGCCATGAGATCCTTCGCTGCGCTCAGGATGACTGATTCTCTTTTGGCTTCTCATCAAGCCAACTACCCAATCCGCTTGAGGTCCTTCCTGTACTGGACGCCGCGCTTGACATAGTCCTCCGCACTCTCACGCATGCGGGTCATGTTGCCCTCGTTCACCTCGCGCACGGCCTTGGCTGGCGAGCCGAAGATCACCGAGCGGTCGGCGAAGCTCTTGTTCTCGATGATGACGGCGCCGGCGCCGACCAGGCAATCCTTGCCGATCACCGAGTTGTTGAGCACCACGGCCTGGATGCCGATCAAGGTGCCGTCGCCGATCGTGCAGCCATGCAGCATCACCTGGTGACCCACCGTCACGCCCTTGCCGAGCGTGAGCGGCGACCCGAGGTCGGTGTGCAGGACGCAGTTCTCCTGGATGTTGGTGTCGTCGCCGATCACGATCGGCTCGTTGTCGCCGCGCACCACGGCGCCGGACATGACGGTTACCCGCTCGCCCAAGGTCACCGACCCGATGATCGTCGCCTCCGGGGCGATGTAGCAGGAGGCGGGGATGAGCGGGACGTGGTCGCCGAGCTGATAGATGGCCATTTTATGAAAACTTCCTCTGTCCTTCGTACTTCGACTGCTGAACTACACCACTTGTGACATGTCGTCTTGGTCCTGCCGGGTGCGCCGAGATCAACCCGCGGCCAATGCATCCGCGAGATCCTGGGCCTGCCGCGTGAGGCCGGGAAAGGCTGCATCGCCCTTGCCGTCTCCCGGGGTGCGGCTCTTGCGGCATTTGTCCACGGCCGCGCCGCCCTCGGTCTCGATGCGGCTCGCGGCCTGGAGAAGCTCGTACGCCCTTGAGGTCGCCTTCGCCGCTTCGTAGGCCGCATAGGCTGCCTTGTACCTGTCATGGAAGTCCTTCCAGACGGCATCGCAGGCGCCGAGCGGCGCGGCGCCCGGTGTCGCTGCCGGCAGCGCCGCATCGACCAACGCGACGTAGACCCGTCCGCCTTTGACGACGGCGGCGGCGATGTACAGGGGCAGGGAGCAGGAGCCGTTGCACTGCGTTGCAAGCCCGGCGACGGCAAGGGTGGCGCCGGCCGGCGCGCGGATCGGCAGCGGCGCAAAGAGTGTGACGGCCGCGTCGGTGCTGATGGCCTGGGTATAGAAGGCGCTCGACTGCAAAGCGGTCTTGGCATCGGTCGCCAGAGGATCGTCCTTCC
>DATHNU010000269.1:0-5688 GCA_035485695.1 Reyranella sp.
TGGCGGGATCGAGCAGGCCTTCCGTGTCGAGCAGGGAGTCGGCTTTGGCCTGCTTCAGCCGCGGAATGAACCGCTCGTTCAAAAGCCCGTGCTGGGCGTAGCGCCCGTTGGAATTGAAGCCATAGCCGATCACCGGCTTGCCCTCGACCTTGAGGTCGGTCTCGATCGCCACGACGCTCGCCGTCATCTGGCTGAAGTCGATATAGGCATTGGCGATGTTGGAGCGGATCGGCGAGACGATGTCGCGGATGTCGACGATGCGCATGGCAACTCCCTCAGGCGGCCGCGGCGAGGCGGTTCTGCCGCGTCAAGAGCCACCAGGCGATGGCGGCGTTCAGCACGTTCCAGGCAATACCATTGATGAAGGCGGCGCGGTACGAGCCTGTCATGTCGAACAGCACACCACCCATCCAGCCGCCCAGCGCCATGCCGACGATGGTCGAGGAGACGGCGATCCCGACCCGCGTGGCGGCCTCGCGCGGCGGGAAATATTCGCGCACGATGATGGCGTAGGACGGCACTATGCCGCCCTGGAAGAGGCCGAACAGCGCCGAGGCGAGGTAGAGCGAGGTGAGGCCGTCGGCCATCAGGTAGACGACCAGCGCCACGCATTGCAGCGTCGAGCCCAGCAGCAGGGTGGTGACGCCACCCACTCTGTCGGCGATCCAGCCCGAGCCGACGCGGCTCACGATGCCGAAACCCAGCATCAGCGACAGCATCTCGGCGCCGCGCGCCACGCCATAGCCCAGGTCGGCGCAGTAGGCGACGATGTGGACCTGCGGCATCGACATGGCGACGCAGCAGGCCACGCCCGCCACGGCCAGCAGCGCCTGCAGGGCGTTGGGCGACAGGCCGAGGGCTGCCTGCGAGCGCCGCGCGATGTTGGCGATCTGGCTTTCCTCGTGGTCGGGCGGCCGGCGCTTGAGAGCGAGCGCCAGCGGTATCATCGTGAGCAGGCAGAAGGCTGCAGCCGCGCCATAGGCGAAACGCCAGCCATGGTCGCGAATGATCAGGCCGACGATGGGCGGCCAGATCGCGCCGGCGATGTAGTTGCCGGAGGCAGCGATGGCGACGGCGACGCCGCGTCGCTTCACGAACCAGTGCGAGATGTCGGCGACCAGGGGCGCGAAGGTGGCGGCCGCGCTGAAGCCGATCAGGACCTGGGCGGCGGCGAACAGCGCCAGAGAGGACGTCGTGGTCGCCAGCGCAAAGCCCAGCGAGAGGCCGAGCGCGCTCAGGATCGAGGTGAAGACGATGCCGCGGCGATCGACCAGCCGTCCGGCCGCGACGCCGCCGGCGAAGAAGCCCAGCATGTTCATGGTGTAGGCGAAGGAGATGTCGGCCCGGCTGACGCCGAGGTCGGCCTGCACTGTCGGCAACGCGACGGCCAGGCACCACATGCCGATGCCGCCGACCGTGCTCAAGGCCACGCTGGCGGCGAGCCGCCGCCAGGCGTAGGTCGAATCGATCCCGTGCACCGTGATCAGCCGCCGGCGACGCCCTGCGTGTTGACGTAGAGGGCGTAGAGCGAATGGCTGGCCGCCATGAACAGCCGGTTGCGGTAGCGGCCGCCGAAGCAGAGGTTGGCGGCGCGCTCGGGCAGGTCGATATGGCCGATCGGCTTGCCCGACGAATTGAAGATGCGAACGCCGTCGAGCTCGGGCGAGCCCATGCCCCAGCCGCACCACAGATTGCCGTCGACATCGACCCGGAAGCCGTCGGGCGAACCGCCCGGTCCGGCATCGATCAAGACGGAACCGCCGCTCAGCTTCATGCCGTCGGCCGCGACGTCGTAGGACACGATGGTACGGTGCGGCTCGGCGCGCGAGGCCACGACATAGAGCTTCTTCTCGTCGGGCGAGAAAGCAAGGCCGTTGGGGCCGGCGACTTCGTCGACCATCATCGTGAGCTTGCCGGTCGTGGCGTCGAGCCGATAGACGGCAGGCTTGTTCTCGCTCTCCGCCTTGTGGCCTTCGTAGTAGCCCAGGATGCCGAAGGTCGGATCGGTGAACCACACCGAGCCGTCCGACTTCACCACCACGTCGTTGGGCGAGTTGAGCGGCTTGCCGTTGTAGGAATCGGCCAGCACGGTGACGGCGCCGTCATACTCGAAGCGCACGACGCGGCGCGCATCGTGCTCGCAGGCGATCAGCCGGCCGCGGCGGTCGCGGGTGTGGCCGTTGGCATTGTTCGAGGGTTTGCGGAAGACCGTGACGTTGCCCGATTCCTCGTCCCAGCGCAGCACGCGGTTGTTGGGGATGTCGCTCCACAAGAGAAAGCGGCCGTCGCCGAAATAGACCGGCCCCTCGGCCCAGCGGCAGCCGGTGTAGAGCCGCTCGACCGACGCGAGCGCCAGGCGATACTTGTTGAACGACGGATCGAGCACGCGCACGGACGCGTCAGGATAACGCTCGTTGGGTTGCCACATCTTGGTTTCCTCGGTTTCGTTCCTCAGCGGGCAGAGACTACAGGTTCGGCACGCCTTTTCGCGACTCCTTGTTGCATCGCCAAGCGAGACATCAAGTCCAACCTCACCCTGAGGAGGCCGCGCAGCGGCCGTCTCGAAGGGTGGGATCAGTCTTGATGTCGCCCATCCTTCGAGACGCGGCCTGCGGCCGCTCCTCAGGATGAGGTATTCTTTGGATCAAAGCCTCTAATCGTCTCCCTCGACGCCGTACGCCGCTTTCGCCTGCGCCTTGCTGACCAGTCCCAGCTTCACGTCGCGCGCGACCTGGGCGCGGTCGCGCTTCCTGGGATCGCCGAACCCGCCGCCACCCGGCATGTCGACCACCAGCCGCTCGCCGGCCGGGATGGTCTGGAAGCCCTTGGCCTTGAGCTCCTGGCCTGAGGCCAGCGACAGCTTTCCGTTGCCGCCCGGTCCGCCGCCGTCGCGGCCGCGCGCCGGAAACTTCACCCGCTCATAGGTGGCGAAGATGCCGAACGGCGCGCCTTCGCGGTGCTCGACCTCCATGACCTGGCCGAGCCCGCCGCGATACTGGCCGGCGCCGCCTGAATCCTGGCGGTACTCCTTCTTCCACACCACGACGGGCGCGATGGTTTCGGTGATCTCGACCGGCACGTTGCGCACGCCCGACGGGAAGGGCGTGGCCGAGAGGCCATCGAGCGTCGGCCGCGCGCCGGCGCCGCCGGAGTGGAAGGTCGTCACCATGAAGGGCCGGCTGTTGCCGATCGTGCCGGTCATGCCGTGGCCGGCGCCGAGCTTCAGGTTCCACAGGTTGCTGGTGCCCTCGGCCGGGACCCGGCCCGGGATCACCTGGTGCAGCGCGTCGTAGCAGACGTCGGGCAGCATGTGGCCGATGGTGCTGCGCGCGTTCACCGCCGCAGGGAACAGCGCGTTGACGATGGTGTTGTCGGGCGCCGTCACCAGGATCGAATCGAGCGTGCCGGCATTGTTGGGGATGGTCGGCGCCACCACGCACTTGATACCGAAGGCGGTGTAGGCCTCGGTGTAGCACATCGGCGAATTGATGCCATAGATCGACGAGCCGGAGGTGCCGGCATAGTCGACCGCGATGTGATCGGCATGGATGGTGACGGCGGCATGCAGGTCGATCGGTGCATCGTAGCCGTCGATGCGCATATGGCCCTTCCAGGTTCCGCGCGGCAGCTTGCCGATGGCGGCGGCCATGCCGGCGCGGCTCTTCTCGATGATGTGGGCGCCGAGCTCGTCGAGGCTGTCGATGCCGTGCTCGGCCATCATGGCGCTGAGCCGCTTTTCGCCGATGCCGTTGCAGCCGATCAGGGCATGGAAATCACCCTCGACCTGCACCGGCTCGCGCACGTTGGCGCGCACGATGCGCATCACACTTTCGTCGATCTTGCCTTCGCGCATCAGCGGCAGCAGCGGCAGGAACAGGCCTTCGTGGAAGACCTGCCGTCCATCGGGCGATTGTCCCAGTCCGCCGATGTCGACGACGTGTGTGGTGCAGGAAAACAGCGCCACCAGCTTGCCGTTGTGGAAGGCGGGCGAGGTGACGACGATGTCGTAGAGATGGCCGGTGCCCTTCCACGGGTCGTTGGTCACGTAGGCATCGCCCGGCTTCATGGTCTCGACCGGGAATTCGCGGATGAAATGGATGACGCTCCTGGCCATCGAATTCACGTGCCCCGGCGTGCCGGTGACGGCCTGGGCCAGCATCTGGCCCTCGAGATCGAACACGCCGGCCGAGATGTCGCCCGCTTCGCGCGCACTAGTCGAGAAGGCGGTCCGCACCAGCGCCCGGGCCTGCTCCTCGACGACGGAGAGCAGGCGGTTCCACATCACCTGCAAGCGAATGTCCGCGGGCGTACTCATGTCACATCCTCCAGCACGATCTGGCCCAGCGCGTTGATGCGGGCGCTGAAACCCTGCGGCACGACGGTGGTGGTGCCATCCTCGACGATCAGCGCCGGCCCGTCGAGCGACATGCCCGGGCCAAGCGCGGCGCGTTCGTGCAAGGCAGCGTTGTCGTGCCGGCCCGACGCAGGATCCAGAACGTCACGATGGCCGCTCGGCTTGGGGGCGGCCGCCGTTGCGGGCATGCCGACGGGCTTGGGCAGCGGCCGGTCGGTGGCGATCGACAGGGTCCAGGTCAGCGCCTCGACCTCGAGCTTGGGGATGGCGCGGCCGAACACCGCTTCATAAGTCGCCTCGAAGCGACGGCGCAGGTCGGGCGCGGCGTCGGCGTCGAACGGTCGGTTGGGCAGCGGCACCGCGATCTCGTGACCCTGGCCGCGATAGCGCATGAAGGCGAGGCTCGTCTCGACCAGCGTCTCGCCGGGCGCCGCAGGCCGCACGACTTCCTCGGCCTCGCTACGCATGATGGCGAACAGCTCGTTCAGCATCTTGGCGTCGAACATGTCGAGCCGGACATGGCGCGTGCGCACGACCTCGTAGGCGATCGGCGCGCGCAGGAAGCCGAAGGCCGAGCCCACACCGGCGCCGACCGGGACGACGACCCGCTTCATGCCGAGCTTGCGGGCGAGCCGCGCGGCATGGAGCGGCGCCGCGCCACCGAAGGCGATCAGGGTGCGCTCGGCGGTGTCCTTGCCGTTCTCCACGGCATGCACGCGGGCCGCACTCGCCATGGTCTCGTCGACGATCTCGGCCACGCCCGCCGCCGCGCCCTGGGCGTCGGTCTTGAGCGACCCGGCAAGCGGCTGCAGCGCTGCCTCGGCCTTGTCGCGATGGAGGGGAATGGCGCCGCCGGCGAAGCGCTTGGGATCGAGACGGCCCAAGGCGGTGTCGGCGTCGGTGACGGTGGGTTCGGTGCCGCCGTTGCCGTAGCAGGCGGGGCCGGGCGTACTGCCCGCCGAATCGGGGCCGACCTGCAGGCGGCCCAGCGCATCGAGGCGGGCGATCGAGCCGCCGCCGGCGCCGATCTCGACCAGCTCGATCACGGGGATGCGCACCGGCAGGCCGCTGCCTTGCACGAAACGGTAGGCGCGCGCCACCTCGAACTGGCGCGAGCGCTGCAGGCTGAGATCATCGAGCAAGGTGAGCTTGGCCGTGGTGCCGCCCATGTCGAAGGCCACGGCCTTGGCCAGACCGTTCTCCGCCGCGACGGTCAGCGCCAGGATGGCGCCGCCCGCCGGACCGGATTCGACCAGGCGCACGGGATAGCGCCGCGCCGTCTCCAGCGTGGTGATGCCGCCCGACGACATCATCAGCAGCAGGGGGCCGGCGAT
>DATHNU010000270.1:0-2210 GCA_035485695.1 Reyranella sp.
AGCAGCCAGCAACAGGGCTGCCTGCAGCATGCGATGGCGGCAAATCGTAACGGATTGCCTTGCGCATGCGCGGGGTCGAGCCATACCTTCAGCATAGCGCAATCTCTTCCGATGGCTAACCCCAATATTTCTGGTATAGGTCCGCATTCCGCTGCTGCTGCCACCTCGCACAACCGCGCGCGATGGAGTATAGCGTTCCTGCTCGGCCTCGGTGTACTCATCAATTTTTTCGATCGTGTGAATTTGTCCGTTGCACATGACGCGATGCGTTCTACGTTTCACATCGACGAGGTCGCCTTCGGTTATCTTGCCGGCGCGTACAACTGGACCTATGCCGTCTGCCAATTGCCCATCGGCGCGCTGCTGGACGCAGTCGGCGTCGCAATCGTGGGCCGCATCGGCTCTTTGGTTTGGAGTTTGGCCACCTTCGCCGCCGCCGTATCCCCCACCTTCGGCACCCTCTTCGCCTCCCGCATGTTGCTCGGCATCGGCGAGTCGCCGATCTTCCCCGCGAACGCCAAGGCTATCGGCCTGTGGTTTCCACCGCAGGAGCGCGGCCTGCCGACTGCCATCTTCGACGCCGCGGCAAAATTTTCCACCGCGATCGGTGTGCCCATCATCGGCATCCTGCTGCTGCACGTCGGCTGGCGGCTTGCCTTTGCGGCCACCGCGTTCGCCAGCCTGCTCTATTTCGGAATCTTCTACTTCGTCTATCGCGATCCGCCACCGGAGCAGCGGCACGGCGACACGGCCGAGTCCGGGCACCCGACCGTGCCCTTCACCTATCTGCTGCGTCAACGCAAGGTCTACGGCCTCTTCATCGGCTACGGCGCATACAACTATGTCTTCTATCTCCTCCTTACCTGGCTCCCGACCTATCTCGCCATCACGCTGCACGTCAACCTCCTGCACTCTTTCCTCTACACCGGCGTTCCCTGGCTCATCGCCACCGCCACCGACCTCATTGCCGGTGGGTGGCTGGTGGATGCGCTCATGCGCCGAGGCTTCTCGTCGACCATCGTGCGCCAGGCCTTGCTCATCGCCGGCATGATTCTGGGCATGGGGCTCCTGGGCGCCGTGCACTCCACCACACCCGGCATGGCTCTCTTCTGGATCAGCGTATCGATTGGCGGGCTGGCGGCATCCGCACCGGTCAGTTGGTCGCTCCCGGCGCTCGTTGCCCCACCCGGCGCGGTCGGCCGCGTCGCCGGCATGATGAACCTTGCCAGCCAGATCTCCGCTATCGCGGCGCCGGTCATCACCGGCTACCTCTACGGCCACACCCACTCTTTCGCCATCGCCTTTAGCGTCCCAGTCCTCTACCTCATAGCCGGCATCGCTGGTTATGTCTTCCTGCTCGGCCGCATCGAGCCCATTGCCGCCCCCGCTCGGCCGTAAATCGCGCCGCTCGCGCTGTATCCTGTCCCACAGTCCATGCGTTCGTCAGCCCCGTCCGTCAGCCCGTCTATCAGCCAATGATGCGTCCACGCCTCAGCGTCGCCCGTCTGCGCCTGCTGGCCGTGCTCGTGGCCGTATTGCTGATCTCAGAAGCTCCACCGCTTCACGCGCTCGACCCGGCGCAGACCCTCCGCCAGTACGGTCAGCAGCTCTGGCAGACGGACAGCGGCTTGCCCCAGAACACGGTCCACGCCATCCGGCAGACCCAGGACGGCTACCTCTGGCTCTCTACCGATGGCGGCCTGGTTCGCTTCGACGGCATCGACTTCACGCTCTTCGACAAGCGCTCGAAGCCCGAGTTACGCAGCAACCTGTTCGGAGCGCTCACTGAGACGGCCGATGGTACGCTCTGGGCCGCCACCGCCGACGGCCTCGTCCGTCGCAACCAGGGCAGGTTGGAGGTGCTCGGCGTCGCCAACGGGCTTCCCCCTGGATCGATCGCAGGCGTGATCCCGGCGGGTCCGGCCAGCCTTTGGGTGCTCACGCCGGAGGGCGTCGCTTTTGGCTCTGGAAGCCATTTCGCCTCCGTCCGTGGCCTCGACGCTCCGCTCACCGGCCGCGATCTCACGCCGATCGCCGCGGGCGCACCAGATGGCTCGCTCTGGGTGGCCACCGCGCGCAACGTCGTTCAATTGCGCGATGGCCATCTCATCACCACGCTGCCCGCCCCCGCCGATCTGATCGCCGTCGCGCCGGATGGTTCGCTCTGGCTCACCCGGGAGGGTGCCCTGTTCCATTACCAGAACGGCGCC
>DATHNU010000271.1:0-11417 GCA_035485695.1 Reyranella sp.
CCTGGCCAACGTCAAGGACGCCAAGATCGGCGTGCTGATGCAGAATGACGACTACGGCAAGGACTACTACGAGGGCATGCGCGAGGGGCTCGGCAAGGAAATCGGCCGGATCGTCAAGCACGTGACCTACGAGGTGACCGACCCGACGGTCGACAGCCAGGTGATCCAGCTCAAGGATTCCGGCGCCAATGTGTTCTTCAACATCTCGACGCCGAAATTCGCCGCCCAGGCGATGCGCAAGGCGGGCGATATCGGCTGGAAGCCGGCGCAGTACCTCAACAACGTGTCGAGCAGCGTGGCCACGGTCATGAAGCCGGCGGGTTTCGACAACGTGCAGGGCGTTCTGACGGCGGCCTATCTGATGGATCCGACCGACCATCAATGGGACGACAATGCCGAGATGAAGGCCTGGAAGGAGTGGATGGGAAAATACAATGCGGGCGCCAGCCTCGCGGACGCGTCCAACGTCTTTGCCTATTCGGTCTCCACGCTGATGCACGAGACGCTCAAGAAGTGCGGCGACGACCTCACGCGTGAGAACCTGATGAAGCAGGCTGCCAACTTCCAGAAGTTCCCGCTGAAGATGGCGCTGCCGGGCATCACCGTCAGTACCAGCCCGACCGACTACTATCCGGTGCAGGCCGTCCAGTTGCAGCGCTTCAAAGGCGATACGTGGGACCTGTTCGGCGACATCATGCATGCCGAAAGCACCTGATTTCACTTCCAGATGATGGGAAAGGCCGCCGGTTGGCGGCCTTTTTCATGGCCGTTTGCCCTTTTCAAACTGCGCTTTTCGAGTGAACCTCTCGGCATAAATTCTAACGACGGAGGGAGCGTTGATTACCAGTAGGCGTGGTTTCGTAGGCGGCGCGTCGGCGGCCGCATTGCTCGCGGCGTCGCGTTCGGCGTCCGCCCAGAAGAAGTACGACGACGGCGCGACCGACAAGGAAATCAAGGTCGGCCATTTCTGCCCGTATAGCGGTCCGGCGTCGGCCTATGGCGTGATCGGCCAGGCTCACCAGGTCTTCTGGAAAATGGTCAACGACACCGGCGGCATCAACGGCCGCAAGGTCAACTTCATCACGCTCGACGACGGCTACTCGCCGCCCAAGTCCGTCGAGGTGACGCGCCAGCTCGTCGAGCAGGACAAGGTGCTCTGCCTGTTCAACACCCTGGGCACGCCGACCAACACGGCGATCCACAAATACGTCAACCAGAAGAAGGTGCCGCACCTCCTGGTGTCGACCGGCGCGTCGAAGTGGGGCAAGCCCAAGGAGTTCCCGTGGACGATGGGCTTCCAGCCCGACTATCACACCGAAGGCGTTATCTACGCCAAGCATGCGCTGGCCAACGTCAAGGACGCCAAGTTCGCGGTGCTGATGCAGAACGACGACTACGGCAAGGACTACTTCGAGGGCTTCAAGGACGGCCTGGGCAACGAGGCTGGCCGGATCGTCAAGCACGTCACCTACGAAGTGACCGACCCCACTGTCGACAGCCAGGTCATCCAGATGAAGGACTCCGGCGCCAACGTCTTCTTCAACATCTCGACGCCGAAATTCGCCGCCCAGTCTATCCGCAAGGCGGGCGACATCGGCTGGAAGCCCGCCCAGTACCTTAACAACGTCTCGGCGTCGGTGACCTCGGTGATGAAGCCGGCGGGCTACGACAACAGCCAGGGCATCATCACGGCGGCCTATCTCAAGGATCCCACGGACCATCAGTGGGACAACGACCAAGAGATGAAGATGTGGCGCGAGTACATGACCAAGTACATGCCGCAGGCCAACCAGGGCGACGCCAACTACATCTTCGCCTACGCCGTCGCCACCATGATGCGCGAGATCCTGCAGAAGTGCGGCGATAATCTCACCCGCGAGAACGTCATGAAGCAGGCCGCCAACTTCCAGAAAGTGCGCATCCCGCTGCTGCTGCCGGGCATCAACGTCAGCACCAGCCCGACCGACTTCTATCCGATCCAGGCGGTCCAGCTCTCACGCTTCAAGGACGAGTCGTGGGAGCTGTTCGGCGACATCATGGCGGCCGAGAGCACCTGAGATCGCGCTCACGAGGTAACAAACTCCGCCTTCTTCAAACCCCTCTCCCCCGTTAAGGGGAGAGGGCGGATGAGGGGGCGTCGAAAGCTCGTGCAACCCCCTCACCTAGCCTCTCCCCCTGGCGGGGGAGAGGAATATGAAGGGGAAGAAGAAAAGAAATCGTCAGCGCTGCGTCGACCTGCGCTGCAGCGCCTGGCGGCATTCGGCGGTGTCGATGCGGCCGTCCTTGTTGATGTCGCAGCGCGCGAAGTTGCGGTCGGCCTGGGCCATGAACTCGGCGAGCGTCACGACGCCGTCCTTGTCGGCATCGAGCAGCTGGAAGTAGGTCGATTGCCGCTGCGCCTGGCGGTCGGTCGGCAGCACGCTGTTGCCGATCGCCGGCGTGCGGGCGAACAGTTCGTCCTGGGTGAGCTTGCCGTCGCCGTTGGTGTCGAGTTGCTTGAAGCGTGCTTCCTGGGCGACTTTCCATTCGGCGCGGTCGACGGCGCCGTCCTTGTTGGTGTCGTAACGCATGAGGCCGCGCGGAACGGTACTGGAGGCCCGGGCGGGCTTTTCGGGCGGCGCCACCGTGTCGTCGGGCGCAGCCAGGACGGGACCGGCGATCAGAAGGGCGACGGCGGACAAAGAGAGGAACTTCAGCATGGGAACATATCCTTCAGGTTGTGTCAGGAGATGGAAATACACGCCCCATTTCCCTTACCCGGCCGTCTAAGCGCCGATATAGTCTGGCCCGCGACCGGAATATGGCTGTGTTGTGGTTTTGTTCTCAGGTTATCCACATGTCCTATGATTACGACCTCTTTGTCATCGGCGCCGGTTCGGGCGGCGTGCGCGCCTCGCGCATCGCGGCCGGCCATGGCGCGCGCGTGGGTATCTGCGAGGACTACCGGGTCGGCGGGACCTGCGTGATCCGGGGCTGCGTGCCCAAGAAGCTCCTGGTCTATGGCTCCAAGTTCGCCCATGAGTTCGAGGACGCGGCGGCCTACGGCTGGACGCTGCCCGAACCCACGCATTCCTGGGCGACCCTGCGCGATAATGTGCAGAAGGAAGTCGATCGGCTGAACGCCGTCTACCTGCGGCTGCTTGAGGGCGCTGGCGTCAAGCTGCATATGGGTCGCGGCCGGCTGATGGACCGCCACACGATCCAGGTCGGCGAGGAGACCGTGACCGCGGAGAAGATCCTGATCGCCACCGGCGGCCAACCGGTCGTGCCGGAGATTCCCGGCAGGGAATTCGCCATCACCTCCAACGAGGCGTTCCATCTTCCCGATCCGCTGCCCAAGCGCATTGCGATCGTGGGCGCCGGCTACATTGCCGTCGAGTTCGCCGGCATCTTCAACGGACTCGGCAGTCACGTCGACCTGGTGTTACGCCGCGATCGCGTGCTGCGGGGCTTCGACGAGGAGTGCCGTACCGCGGTGCATGACGCGCTGAAGGAGAGCGGCATCAAGCTGCGCACCGAGATGCAGATCGGCCGCATCGTGGCCACCGATGGCAAGGCTCCCTATCAGGTGAACACGCAGCTCGGCGGGATGTTCGAGACCGACGTCGTGATGTACGCCACCGGCCGCGCGCCCAACACGGCGGGCATCGGGCTCGAGAAGGCGGGCGTGCAGCTCGACAAGGCCGGAGCCATCGCCGTCGATGAATGGTCGAAGACGACGGCGCCCAACATCTGGGCGGTGGGTGACGTCACCGATCGCATCAACCTCACGCCGGTGGCCATTATGGAAGGCCACTGCTTCGCCGACACCGAGTTCGGCAACAAGCCGCGCAAGCCCGATCACCGTGACGTGCCGTCGGCCGTGTTCTGCCAGCCCGAGCTCGCGAATGTCGGACTGACCGAGGAAGAGGCCAAGCTCAACCTGGGCGAGATCCGCGTCTTCGCCTCGGCCTTCCGTCCGATGAAGTACACCGTGTCCGGCCGCCAGCAGCGGACCTTCATGAAGCTGATCGTCGAGGCCGCGACCGACAAGGTCGTCGGCGTGCACATGGTGGGCGACGACGCGGCCGAGCTGATCCAGGGCCTGGCGGTGGCCGTGAAAGCGGGGGCCACCAAGGCCCAGTTCGACGCCACCGTGGGCATTCACCCCACGGCCGGCGAGGAGTTCGTCACCATGCGCACGGCGCGGGTCGAGCCGGCGCCGACACGCAAGGCCGCCGAGTAGTCATGCTCATCCGGACCGCGGGCCTCCAGGCCCGCATCATGATCATGGGCGGGCCTGGAGGCCCGCGGTCCGGTAGATCAGCTCGGCTGGCCTTTTATCCACAGCACGTATAGGTTCACCACCCCGCGGCCAGATGGCCGACGGGTTGCAGGAGGAGAAGATGACGGCGATTCAGGGCCCGTCCCGCGCGGGTGCCAAAGCGCAGTCCCGCAGTTCGAGCGCCGCCGACTGGACGCCGACCAGCTGGCGCAGCCGGCCGGTCCAGCAGATGCCGGTCTATGCCGACGCCGCCGCTCTGGCCGGCGCCGAGACGCGGCTGCGCCGCTATCCGCCCCTGGTGTTTGCCGGCGAGGCGCGCAAGCTCAAGGCGGCACTGGCCAAGGTGGCCGCGGGCGACGCGTTCCTGCTGCAGGGCGGCGACTGCGCCGAGAGCTTCGTCGATTTCACCGCCAACAACATCCGCGACACGTTCCGCGTACTCCTGCAGATGGCGGTCGTGCTGACCTACGGCGCCGGCGTGCCGGTGGTGAAGGTGGGCCGCATGGCCGGCCAGTTCGCCAAGCCGCGCTCGTCCAACGTCGAGAAGGTGGGCGACGTCGAGCTGCCGTCCTACCGCGGCGACAACGTCAACGGCTTCGAGTTCACGGCCGAAGCGCGCCGGCCCGATCCCGAGCGCATGGTGCAGGCCTACAACCAATCGGCCGCGACGCTCAACCTGCTGCGCGCCTTCGCCCAGGGCGGCTATGCCGACCTGCACGAGGTCAACCGCTGGAACCTCGACTTCGTGCGCAACTCGCCGGCCTCGGAGCGCTATCACGACCTCGCCGCGCGGCTCGACGAGACGCTGAATTTCATGGCGGCCTGTGGGCTGAACTCGGCGACCACGCCGCAGATCGCCGAAACCGATTTCTTCACCAGTCACGAGGCGTTGCTGCTGCCCTACGAAGAGGCGCTGACCCGCGTCGATTCGACCTCGGGCGACTGGTACGACTGCTCGGCCCACTTGGTATGGATCGGCGACCGCACGCGCCAGCCCGACGGCGCGCATGTCGAATTCCTGCGCGGCGTGCGCAATCCGCTGGGCTTCAAGGCGGGGCCGTCGCTCTCGAGCGACGATCTGCTGCGCCTGATCGACACCTTGAACCCGGCCAACGAGCCCGGCCGCATCGTCATCATCTGCCGCATGGGCGCCGACAAGGTGGCCGACAAGCTGCCGCCGCTGGTGCGCGCGGTGAAGCGCGCCGGCCGCTCGGTCGTGTGGTCGTGCGATCCCATGCACGGCAACACCGTGACCACGGCGAACGGAAAGAAGACCCGTTATTTCGACGCCATCCTGAGCGAGGTGAAGGACTTCTTCGCCGTTCACCGCGCCGAAGGCACCCATCCGGGCGGCGTGCATTTCGAGATGACGGGCCAGGAAGTGACGGAGTGCGTCGGCGGCGCTGTCGACATCACCGTCGACAATCTGGTCGAGCGCTACGAGACGCAGTGCGACCCCAGGCTCAACGCCAGCCAGGCGCTCGAGCTTGCCTTCCTGCTCGCCGAACAGCTCAAGGCGGAACGCCTGTCGGTCGCCCGGGCGCGGCCTGCGGTCTAGCGAATGTCTGGTACGATCGAGGGATTTTGCTGGGGGCGCGCCACTCCAGTGGCGCGTCATTTGCCGCGGCCAGCGAAGATCGCGCCACCGGAGTGGCACGCCCGCAGCGAGAGGCCTTGAGCAGAGGGGCTTCATGACGCATCCGAACGACGCTGAGATCGAGCGCTACACCGATCACTACTTCAATCGAACGAAGCAGGTGATCGGCCAATTCGGCGACAGCCGCGTGACCTACGCCATCTTCATGCGCCGCCCCGTGGTGTTCGCGCCACGGCTGGCGCTGGAGTGGCTGGAAGAGCTCGGCCGCTCGCGCAACACCTCGGTCGAACTCGACCTGCGCTACGGCGAGGGCAAGTGGGTCGGCGCCGGCGAGCCGATGATGTACATCACCGGCTCGTTCTTCCACCTGGTCGACCTCGAGACGATCTTCCTGCAGAAGCTGGGACCGGCCTGCGTGGCGGCCTACAACGCCTGGACGATGTGCGCCGACATGCCGAAGTCGGCCTTCCTCGCCATGGACGCGCGCCATTGCGCGGGCCAGGAGATGGCCGAGATGATGGCCTATGCCGCCTCGGTCGGCTCGGCGCGCGCCAAACGCAAGGTGGGCGCGCTGGGCTTCATCGGCAATGCCACGCACGCCACCGCGCATTTCTTCGGCCGCGACCAGGGGCTCGGCACGATGCCGCACGCCTTGATCGGCTATGCCGGCTCGACCTTGCGCGCCGCGGAAATGTATCACGAGACCTTTCCCGGCGAGGCGATGACCGTGCTGGTCGACTATTTCGCCCGCGAGATCACGGACTCGCTCGAGGTCTGCCGGCGCTTCCCGGATCTCGCCATCAAGGGCATGCTGTCGCTGCGCCTCGACACGACCGGCGGCCGCTACATCGAGGGGCTGGATCCGGCGTCGTCCTACGCCGTGCTGGAGCGCTTCTCGCCCGAATCGATCCGCGGCTATCGCAGCGAAGAGGAGTTGCGCTTCCTGGTCGGTACAGGCGTATCGGCGGCGGCGATCTTCCATCTGCGCGCCGAGCTCGACCGCGCGGGTTTCGACAAGGTGAAGATCGTGGCCTCGTCGGGCTTCGGCCCGGCCAAATGCCGGGTCATGGCCGAAGCCAAGTCGCCGATCGACGTCGTCGGCTCCGGCTCGTTCCTGCCCTCGAACTGGACGGAGACCTACGCCACCGCCGACATCGTCGAATATGACGGCCAGAAGCGGGTCAAGATCGGCCGCGAGTTCCTGCATCGCGGTCGCCCCAACGGCAGCGGCCGGCCGCTTTAGGTTTTCTGTCATCCTGAGCGAGGCGAAGGATCTCATGCCCGTAGCAAGCGGAGATGAGATCCTTCGCTTCGCTCAGGATGACAAGATGGAGGAGACGGCAATGCTCAAACTCTACTTCGCCCCCGGCGTCTGTTCGACCGCCTCGCACATCGGCCTCGAGGAAAGCGGCGCCCAGTACGATTCGCAGGCGATCTCGTTCGCCAAGAACGAGCAGAGGTCGGCGGAATATCTGAAGATCAATCCGCGCGGGCGGGTGCCGGCGCTGGTGGTCGACGAGGGCACGATTGTCGAGAACACGGCGATCCTCGACTATGTGGCGGCCAAGTACGCGCCGCAGCTGATGCCGAAGGATGCGCTGCAAAGGGCGAAAGCGATCTCGCTGATGGCCTGGTTCTCCAACACCGTGCATCCGAACTTCACCCATATCGGCCGGCCGGAGCGTTTCGCCACGGACAGCTCGGTGCATGAGCATCTGAAGGCGACCGGCCGCGAGAACTTCCACACCAACCTCAAGGAGATCGACGGTCTCCTGGCCGGCAAGAAGTGGATCCTGGGCGACGACTTCTCGGTGGTCGATGGCTACGCGCTGATCTTCTACGGCTGGGGCAAGCGCATCGGCCTGCCGATGGCCGAGCTCAAGAACTACACCGCCTGGAAGGACCGCATGCTGGCGCGGCCGGCCGTGAAGCGCGTGCTGGAGCGCGAGCAGAGCGTCCTGCTTGCGGCCTAGCTATCCGACGACAAAGCTCTGGTACAGCGAGCGCAGGTCCTGGCTTTCCTGCGGCGTGATCTCGCCGTCGAGCACGCGTGCTTCCCAGCTGCGCAGCTTGCGCTTGATGTCGGACGGTGTGCGCGGGCTCAGCAGCACCATGAAGAACTGCTCGTGCGGCGAGAGCTCGCGATCACGCCGATAGCCGAACGGTCCGGCGCCGGTGGCGTGCGCGGCGACCGGCAATTCGGCGCCGCGGCGCTGGATTTCCGGCGTGAGGACGTCGTCCCAGGTGAGACCGGCCTCGCGCAGCATCGTCGAGGCAAGCTTGGCTGCCGCCAGCGCCTCGCCGGCGTGACCGCTATCGAGAATTTCCAGAACCTTCACCAAAGTGGTGCGGTTGAATGTCGACATCGCCTTCCGCTCCGCCACCGCCGGGCCTCCGAAGGGGTCGGAGGCCGCAGCTCGTGTGTCTTTGACCATTAGATGAGCAAGCGGTCCTAAGTCATTACAAGATATAGTTCACTGCACTTCGGATCAAGGCCAGGCCGTGTCCCCCTCCCGTACTGTCTTCGCGGTCTATCTGTTGGGCCTTGGTACCTGGTTCGTGCCGCTCGGGATCCAGATGGTGCTGTTCCCGTGGCTGGTCGCGGTCGTGCTGCATATGGATGCCTTCGCCGTGGGCGTGGCCCAGGCGGCTCTGATGGCGCCGGGACTGCTCTTCCTGCCGCTGGGTGGCCTGGTCGCCGACCGCGGCAACCCGCGGCGGCTTCTCCTGCGCTATCACATGCTCTACGCCGCGCCGCCCCTGGCGCTCGCCGCCGTGTTGATGACGGGCGCGCTCAGCTATCCGCTGCTGATCGCCTACGGCATCGTGGCCGGCGCCATCGGCGCCTTCGCCATTCCCACCCGCGACGCCTTGCTGCCGGTGGTCTCCAGGGGCGTCGGGCTGCCGCGCGCCGTGGCGCTCGCCACCGCCTTGCAGTTCATTGGGCAGATACTGGGTATCGCTTGCGCCTCGACCGCCGACCGCTTCGGCGCCGTGCCGCTGCTGTTCCTGCATGCCGGCCTGATGCTGTTGGGGTGTCTCGCCGTGCGCCGGTTGCCCGATCCACCACCGCATCCGCCGGTCGAACATCCCAGCTTCTGGCGCAGCATTGCGGACGGCATCTCGGTGGCCGCGAAGTCCGAGCAGATCTGGCCGGTGCTGCTGATCAATTTCGGCGTCGGCATCTTTTATGTCGGGCCGTTCATGGCGGTGCTGCCGCTGGCCGTGCGCGACAACTATGCCGGCGGCGCGCTCGAGCTTTCCTACGTCAACCTGGCTTTTTGGGCCGCCACCATCGTGGCCAGCATGGCGCTGGTCGGGCTGGCGCGGCGGCTCACCTTGCGCGGGCGCCTGATCGGCGTGACCGTTTGCGCCGGCGCGCTGGTGCTGACAGCGTTGTCGACCCTGCCGCCGTTTCCCGTGTTCGTGGCGCTGAACTTCGTATGGGGCATCGGTGCCGGCATCACCATGACCCAGAGCCGCACGGTGGTGCAGATCGTGGCGCCGCCGACCCATCGGGCGCGCCTGATGTCGCTCTTCCAGCTCGGCCTGGGCGGCGGCGGACCGATTGGCGCTTTCCTCACCGGCACGATCTGCTCGCTGTGGGGGCTCCAGGCGGCGATGCTGCTGCCGGCGCTGGCGATGCTGCTGCTGATCGCCTTCGTGCTGATCCGCTCGCGCCTGTGGACGATGCGGACGGTGGAGTAGCTCTTTGCTGGGAGCGCGCCACTCCAGTGGCGCTCATGCGTCTCATCAACAAAGATGCGCCACTGGAGTGGCGCGCTCCCAGCAATTACTCCGCCGCGGCCCGCAGGCCGAGGCCCAGCGTCTGCCAGACATCCTGCAGCGCCTCGACCAGGCGGGCCATGTCCTCGTCGCCGTGCAGCGGCGTTGGCGTAAGCCGCAGCCGCTCCGTGCCGCGCGCCACCGTCGGATAGTTGATGGGCTGCACATAGATCGCGTGGCGTTCGAGCAGCAGGTCGCTGGCCTGCTTGCAAAGGGCTGCATCGCCCACGAACACCGGTACGATATGCGTGGCCGAGTCCATGACCGGCAGGCCGGCCACCGCCAGCTTGCGCTTCAGGGAAGCGGCGCGCTCCTGGTGGCGCACCCGGAGGTCGGGATGAGCGCTGACATGGCGCACGCTGGCCAGCGCCGCCGCGGCGATCGCGGGCGGCAGCGAGGTGGTGAAGATGAAGCCCGAGCCGCAGGAGCGCACGAAGTCGATGGTGGCGGCGGTCGAGGCGATGTAGCCGCCGACCACGCCGAACGCCTTGGCGAGCGTGCCCTGCACGATGTCGACCCTGCCGAGCGCGCCGTCGCGCTCCGCCACGCCCGCGCCGCGTGCGCCGTACATGCCGACGGCATGGACCTCGTCGAGATAGGTGAGCGCGCCATGGCGATGCGCCACGTCGCAGATCTCGCCGATCGGCGAGACGTCGCCGTCCATCGAATAGACCGATTCGAAAGCCACGATCTTGGGCGTCGACGGATCGGCGCCGGCCAGCAGCTCCTCGAGATGGGCCACGTCATTGTGGCGGAAGATCCTACGCACCGCGCCGGAATGGCGGATGCCGGCGATCATCGAGGCGTGGTTCAGCGCATCGGAATAGAGTTCGCAGCCCGGCAACAGGGCGCCCAGCGTCTGCAAGGTGGTCTCGTTGGCGACATAGCCCGACGTGAAGACGAGGGCGGCTTGCTTCTCGTGCAGCGCCGCAAGCTCGCGCTCGAGCGCGGCGTGCAGCGTGTTGGTGCCGGAGATGTTGCGCGTGCCGCCGGCGCCCGAACCCTGCGCGTCGATTGCCCGGCGCATCGCTTCGACAACCGTGGGATGCTGCCCCATGGCGAGGTAGTCGTTGCTGCACCACACGGTGACGTCGCGCGGCGGCTGGCCTTCGCGATGCAGGCGCGCGCGCGGGAAGGCGCCGACGATCCGCTCGAGCTCGGCGAACACACGGTAGCGTCCTTCGTCGTGCAGACGGCGAAGGTGACCAGTGAAGAATGCCTCGTAATCCATTTGCCGTTGTCTCCCGCGTGCCGATCTTAGTCGGCTTGGCCTTCTTCACGCAGGCGCATTTTGGTCGCGGCGCGGGGACAATGGCCACACGAGTGCGTGACGATAAGATAAGAATGCTTCGCAATCGCAGGGTGCGTCAGACGAACAAGACGGCGATCAGGGCGACGCTCACGAACAGCGAGACAGAGAGGAGGGGGAGTGCGCCCAGCCAGCGCGTCTGGGCGGCCAGGCCCTCCCAGTAACGCAGGGTGGGAACGGCCGCCCACAGTGCGAACAACACGCCGATCACCCAGAAGGCGAAGGCGAGCGGCATGGCGACGTTGACCTGATCGGCGGTGGTCTGGGCGATGCCGAGACCGACAAAGGCGGGCGGCACCGAGGAGGCGAAGAGTGCCACTGCCCAGATCGCGCGATTGCGGATTCGCCGGCTGGTGCCGAACGGCGGCGCGGGGCGCGCGCCGTCGCTCTGCGCGCCGGTGCTCATGTCAGCCCTTGAAGTGGCCTTCCGACTTGAGGTCGGCCAGGGCCGCGTCGAACGA
>DATHNU010000272.1:0-2839 GCA_035485695.1 Reyranella sp.
TCAGTAGGCGTAGTCGCGGAACAGCGGCGCGAAGGAGCCCTTCCACTCGCCCTGCCACTTGGCCAGCAGCTCGTCGGCGGGCGCCAGGCCCGACGCCACCGCGCGATCGAGCGGCGCCAGGTAGACCGTCTCGTCGTTGCCATGGGCGTCGAGCCGCTTGCGCGCGCGCAAGCCAGCATGGGCAATCTCGACCACTTCGCGCGCCCATTCGGCGAGGCTGCGCCCGCGGAAGATCGTCGACAGCCCGCTCTTGGGCGTCTCGGCGCGCAGGAAGTCGTGATCGGCGACCGTCCAGCCCTTCACCAGGTCCCAGGCCGCGTCGAGCGCGGTCCGGTCATAGAGCAGGCCGACCCACAGGGCCGGCAGTGCATTCAGCGCCGGCAGCGGCCCTGAATCGGCGCCGCGCATCTCGAGGTAGCGCTTCAGCCGCACTTCGGGGAACGCCGTCGTGATGTGGTCGGCCCAGTCGTTGACGGTCGGCAGCTCGCCCGGCCGCGCCGGCAGCTTGCCCTTGAGGAAGTCCTTGAAGCTCTGGCCCGAGGCGTCGATGTACTTGCCGTCGCGGTAGACGAAGTACATCGGCACATCGAGCATGTAGTCGGCATAGCGCTCGAAACCGAAGCCGTCCTCGAAGACGAAGGGCAGCATGCCGCAACGGTCGGGATCGGTGTCGGTCCAGATGTGGCTGCGGTAGCTCTTGTAGCCCACAGCCTTGCTTTCCTTGAAGGGCGAGTTGGCGAACAGCGCGGTGGCCAGCGGCTGCAGCGCCAGCGAGACACGGAACTTCTTCACCATGTCGGTTTCGGATTCGAAGTCGAGGTTGGTCTGCACGGTACAGGTGCGCAGCATCATGTCGAGGCCGAGCTTGCCCTTCTTGGGCATGTAGTCGCGCATGATCTTGTAGCGCCCCTTGGGCATCCAGTGCATGTCCTCGCGCGTCCATTCCGGCGCGAAGCCCAGGCCGATGAAGCCCGCGCCGATCTCGCCCGCGACCTGCTTCACTTCGTCGAGATGCTGGGCGTTCTCCGCCGCCGTCTCGTGCAGGGTCTCGAGCGGCGCGCCCGAAAGTTCGAACTGGCCGCCCGGCTCGAGCGTGACGCTGGCGTTGGCGCGCAGGAGCGCGATCGGGTTGTTGCCCTCGACGACCGGCTCCCAACCGAAGCGGGTCATGCCTTCCAGCATGGCGCGGATGCCGTCCGGCCCGTCATAGGCCAAGGGCTTCAGCGTCGCCGTATGGAAGCCGAACTTCTCGTGCTCGGTGCCCATGCGCCACGCCGTGGGTGGCTTGTTGCCGGCAGCAAAGTACTCGATCAGCTGCCGCCGATTCTCGATCGGCGTGCCGCCGCCCGACGGTGGTGCGGACATACGACCTAGACTCCCTCGGTCGCTCGGCAGCTCAGGAGGCTGGGAGCGGCGCGGTCGCATGAGCAATTCTCACGCGAGCACGCGACTGGTTCATGGTGTTCAGCTTCCCGTCTCCCACGCCGATGGGGGCGAACGCAAGCGCTCTGACAAGGCTCAGACGGGAGCCCTGGATGTACGGTAATCGGCGGCCAGACGCGGTGTCGGTCGCCGCCAGTCACCGACCAGCGCCTGCCAGCAGGCAAGCGCTGCGAGGGCCGCGGTATCGGCGCGCAGGATGCGTGGGCCGAGCCCCACTGCCACGACATCCTTAATGCGACGCAATGCTGCGAGCTCGGCCGGAGCGAAGCCGCCTTCCGGCCCGACCACGATCGCCCACGGCGCGACACGTGCGCTCGCATCGAGGTTGGACAGCACCTCGGCAATCGGCGGCCCGCCCCCTGTCTCGTCGCACATCAGCAGCCGCCGCTCCGCCGGCCAGTCGCCGAGCAGGCGGGCGAGGTCCACCGGCGCACGCACCTCGGGCACGGTGAGGCGCTCGGTCTGCTCCGCCGCCTCGATGGCATTGGCGCGCAGCCGCTCGATATTCACGCGCTCGACGTTGGTGTGTTGCGTCAGGACCGGCTGCAGCACCGCCACGCCGAGTTCGGTTGCTTTTTCGGCGATATAGTCGATGCGCGCCCGCTTCACCGGGGCGAAGCACAGCCAGACATCGGGCTCGGAGACTTGTTCGCGCGTGCGCTCGGCCAGCCGGGCCACGGCCGCCTTCTTGCCGTGGCCCTCGAGCACGGCGCGCCACTCGCCGTCGCGGCCATTGAACATCAGCAGCGGCGCACCGTCGGGCCGGCGCATGACGTGGCGCAGGTAGTGGACCTGCGCCTCGTCCAGCGCCGCCTCGCCGCCGGCGGAAAGATCGGCCTCGACGAAGAGACGCGACACGCTCATGGAGTTCGCCTTGGATCATTGAGGCCCATCGCTGCATGATGCCGCCATGACTGCCGACAGGACAACCGGCTTCACCGATATCGACCGGCAGCATTGGTCCTTGCGCTACCTGCCGCCGTGGACGCGGCCCTACGGCCGGCTGGCGCGCTGGGACCGGCCGATCGGCATCTGGCTGCTGATGCTGCCCTGCTGGTGGTCGGTGGCGCTGGGGGCGGCGCCGGACTGGGGCCACATGGCGGGCTGGATGGCGCTGTTCGCGCTGGGGGCACTCGCCATGCGCGGCGCGGGCTGCACCTGGAACGACATCGTCGACCGCAAGGTCGATGCAAGGGTCGAGCGCACCCGCGGCCGGCCGCTGCCGGCGGGCGAAGTGACGCTGCGCAACGCCCTGATCTGGATGGTGCTGCAGTCGCTGGTCGGCGTCGCCATCCTGTTCAAGTTCAACAAGTTCGCCGGCGGCGTGGCGCTCGCCTCGCTGCTCCTGGTCGCGGTCTATCCGACGATGAAACGCCTGACATCGTGGCCGCAGGTC
>DATHNU010000273.1:0-5722 GCA_035485695.1 Reyranella sp.
AAAGGCCTGCCCGCGCTTGGCCGGCGGAAAGGAGTCCGCCAGGATCGATTGCGAGATCGGCACCATGCCGCCGCCGCCCAGGCCCTGCAGCACGCGAAAAAGCAGCAGCGACTGCAGGTCCCAGGCGAAGCCGCACAGGACGGAGCTCACCGCGAACAGGCCGACCGAGGCGAGATAGAAAGGCTTGCGGCCGAACATCTTGGCCAGCGAGCTGCTGGCCGTCAGGATCGCGGCATTGGCGACGAGGTAGGTCGTGACGGCCCACGAGGCTTCGTCGACGCTGACGGCGAGGCCTCCGCCGATATAGGGCAGCGCCACGTTGGCAATCGTGGTGTCGAGAACCTCCATGAAGACCGCGATCGATACCACGATCGCGATCAGCCACGGATTGGGCGCGCCGGCCGCGGTTTTGCCGCTCATCCATGCCCTCTCATGCGCGTCCGAAGAGGCGCTGGTAGAGGGACGGCTGGGTGTTCACGCGCACGCTGGGCACCACCGACATTCCCGGCCCGACCGCGACGTCGGTCGGCGGATTGTCGATAACGAGCTTCACCGGCACGCGCTGGACGATCTTCACGAAGTTGCCGGTGGCGTTCTCCGCCGGCAGCAGCGAGAACGCCGTTCCCGACCCGGGTTGCACGCTGGCGACATGGCCATGAACGACACGATCGGGATAGGCATCGATGCGTATCGTCACGGGTTGGCCGGGACGCATCGCGGCGAGCTGAGTCTCCTTGAAGTTCGCCGTGACCCAGATCTCGTCGGGCACGAACATCGCAAGGCCGGTGCTCGGCTGCACGAACTCGCCGACCGCTGCCGTGAGGTTCACGACGCGTCCCGCCTGCGCGACGGTCACCGTCGTGTAGGAAAGGTTGAGCTTCGCCTGGTCACGCTGGGCCTGCGCCTGCGCAAGGCTTGCCTCGGCATTTGCCCGCTGCGCCTTGAGGGCCTCGATTTGCCGCAGCGCGACCGTCACGGCCGCTTGCGCGTCCGCCAGGCTCGCCTGGTCCTGCTGGCGTTTCGACTGAGTCTGCTGCGCCTGTTGGACGCTGCCCACGCCGGTTTGCGCCAGGTTCTTGTAGCGGTCGGCATCTTGTTCGGAGAACTTCAGAGCCGCCTGGGCGCGCGCCACCTGAGCCTGGGCCGCTTCGACCTGGGCCTTTTGGACGGCCGTTTGCGCCTCGATGCTGCGCACGCTGGCTTCCGCGGCGGCGACCTGGGCCTCGGCCTGTTGAAGCGCGATGCGGTAGTCGCGCTCGTCGATCTGCGCGATCACGCTGTTCGCCACGACGTGCTGGTTGTCGGTCACCGGCACCGCGGTGAGATAGCCTGCCACTTTGGGCGCGACCGAGAACTGACGCGCCTCGATATAGGCGTCGTCGGTCGTCTCGAAGTGGCGCGCGTTGTCCCAATAGAGGTAGCCGGCCGCCGCGATCACCACGAACAGGGCCAAGCCGATGGCGATCACATAGGGATTCCGACGCAGGAAATTTGCACGGGGCTTGTCGTCCTCTTCGTTTTCCGTCGGCGGCTCGTGCTCAGCCTCGGCCGGCGGCGCATCCCGGTTTTCGGTCTCTTCATGCAGCGCCCGGATTTTTGCTTTGGCGGCCTTCCGTATGGCCTCGGACGCTGAAACCCAGGCCGGCTTGCCCGGCCGCTCGGATGGCTCCAGCACCTGCTGGGATCCATCATCCCGACTGTTCATCGCTTTGCGCGTCATGATCCGGCCGCCTTTGCCATGTGAGGGCCACGCCGCCGCGGCCGGTTTCCCGTTTTTTGCAATGCGACTTTCCACTGGGCATCGGCGCCGTCTCGGGCACCTTCCAATGAGGGCTGGGCGGCCAAAGGCGACGACTTCGCCGCCTGGAAAGCGCTTCGGTTTTTGAAAAACGCCCGGCGCGGACGAGGGTTGCCTAGGCGCAGACCGGCTCGGGCAAGGCGCGCAGCCGGATCAGGGGCGACAGCATGATCACCAGAGTGGACAGCGCAAAGGCTGCAGCGATCAACAGCAACGCAGCAGGCAGGCCGGCCTGGGCCGCCACGAAGCCGCCCGCCAGCGCGCCCAGCGGCCGCACCCCGTAGATCGCGGTCTGCATGGTGGCATTGACCCGGCCCATCAGCGGCGCCGGTGTCACCAGCTGGCGCACGGTGATCTGACAGATCAGCCACAGCATCGGGCCGAAGCCCACCAGGAAATGTCCGGCCGCGGCGTAGGCAAAGCCGTTGTGCCCAGGCGCTGCGAGAAACAGGCCGGCGGCGATCACCGACACGGCGGGGCCGAAGATCAGGATGGTCAGCGGCGGCAGGCGCTTCGAAGCGACCGGCGCCACCAGCGCGCCCAGGATCAGGCCCGCGCCACAGGCCGACTGCGCAAGGCCCATGTGCGCCGGGTCGAGGCCGAGCGGGCCCAGCGCCAGCGGTGCCCAGACGGCGAGCAGGGCGAAGAAGGCGAAGTTCCAGAAGACCGCGCAGAGGCCGATGCCGCGCAACAGCTCGTGATGCACCACGAAGCGGGCGCCGGCCTGGATGGCGGCGATGAAGGAAGGCCGCTGCGTGCCGCTTGTCGGTGCGGGAGCTTTCGGCAAGGTGAGAATGCAGGCGAGTGCCAGCGCCGCGCCCAGGGCGGCGAGGGCATAGCCCCAGGTCGGCGACAGGAGCTGGGCGAGCAGTCCCGCCGCGAAAGGCGCCGCCAGGCTCACGATGGCGCGCGCCAGCTCCAGGCGGGCATTGGAGCGTGACAGGTCGGCCGGCGGCACCAAGGCGGGCAGCAGCGAGATCGATGTCAGCACATAGACCACGGTGCCCGAGGCGCCGACGAAGGCGGCGACGCCCAGCAGGCTCACGATGCCGGCGGCGGCCGCCGCCACCGCGAAGATCGACGCCGCGAGGCCGAGCCCCAACGCCACGATCAGCAGGGTGCGTCGCGGCATGCGGTCGACCCAGGCGCCGGCCGGCAGGGAGAGCAGCAGCCACGCTGCACTTTGTGCCGCGATCAGCAGGCCGAGCACGCCGGGTCCTGCGCCCAGGACCAGGGTCGCGGTCAGCGGCAGGGTTGCGAGCGCCAGCTGGTCGGCGGCGTGGGTCCCGGCGGCGGCGCCGAGCAGGGCGGTGAAGGGTTTCATGGTTGCCGTTGTATGACCGGCGTCGGGCGCGCCGTTATCCGGCACCGCCCGCCAATTCGTCTCTCTTGCCCGCGCGCCCGCAGAACGGGCTAGAGTATGTCGGCGTAACCTACGGGAGGAAAAAATGGCCGGACGTGTTGCAGTCGTGACGGGCGGAACGCGCGGCATCGGCGCCGCTGTTTCGCGCATGCTGAAGGACAAGGGCTACAAGGTGGCGGCCACCTACGCCGGCAACGATGACGCGGCCAACAAGTTCAAGGCCGAGACCGGCATCGCCGTCTACAAGTTCGATGTCGGCGATTTCGCCGTCTGCCAGACGGTGATCAACCAGATCGAGAAGGATCTCGGCCCGATCGAGGTGCTGGTCAACAACGCCGGCATCACCCGCGATTCGACCATGCGCAAGCTGACGCGCGACATGTGGGACTCGGTGATCGACACCAACCTCGGCTCCTGCTTCAACATGTCGAAGGCGGTATGGGAGGGCATGAACACGCGCGGCTTCGGCCGCATCGTCAATATCGGCTCGATCAACGGCCAGGGCGGCCAGTACGGCCAAGTCAATTACGCCGCCGCCAAGTCGGGCATCCACGGCTTCACCAAGGCGCTGGCCCAGGAGGGCGCCTCCAAGGGCATCACTGTCAACGCCATCGCGCCGGGCTACACCGAGACCGACATGGTCTCGGCCGTGCCGGCCAACGTGCTGGAAAAGATCGTCGCCAAGATCCCGGTTGGCCGGCTCGGCAAGGCTGACGAGATCGCCCGCGGCGTGATGTTCCTGATCGCCGACGACGCGGGCTTCATCACCGGCTCGACGCTGTCGATCAACGGCGGCCAGCACATGTATTGAGCAGACAGCGGAGGAGATCTTTGCTGGGGGCGCGCCACTCCAGTGGCGCGTCTCGTTCTTCCGGACCAGAGCCGTGTTGTGGGCGGGCGTCTGCCGGGCGACGGCGGAGCGCCTGCGGCGTATTCCTCTGTCGACATGCGCTCAAGAGGCTAAACGGCATTTTCGGTCACTATGGCGCCCGAAAATTCAATCGATCGCCTTAAGTGGACAGAAGTGATACTTGACATCGTAAAAGAAATACTTATAGTCGACTAGTCCTGTTCACAGGAGAGTCAGCCATGACCCATCCCGGCTGCCCAACCCTCTACAAGCCAGCGGAGCAACACCCCCCGCGCTTGCCGGGGCGGCGTAGCAGGGCCTTGGTGCGCACGCGGTGGAATGAGCGGAAGTGCCCTTCCGACGAAACGGCGAAAAACCAGCGGCGGAAATGCCGGAAATGCCGGAAACCTCCAATCCTTAGGAAATAGCGGCCTTTTCGAGGGGGACGCGAAGCGGCGGAAACCGGCGGAAATTGGCGGAATCCCCCGCAGGGACTTTGCCCGGGAAACTGTCCGGGGTCTTGCCGTCTCACCCACGGGGTGCAGTCCATCGCAAATGGGTAGCGGAAATTGCGGGAAATGCGGAAATTGAACCCGGCACGGCGACACCGGGTTCGCCACACGTCATTTGCAGGAGCGTCCGATGGCCAGGCTGACCGAGTACAAGGACATGAACCCGCGCGCCAAGGCGGTGGTCGAGGGCATCGCGACGGCGCGCGGCATCGATCCCGCCACCATCAACAATGTCTGGAAGGCGCTGGCGCGGCATCCCACGGTGATGGAGAGTTTTGCAGCGGAGATGAAGGCGGCCTTCACCCCGGGCAGGCTCGATCCGCTCACCAAGGAATTAGTTTATCTCGCGGTCAGCATCACCAATCAGTGCGAATATTGCATCGCCTCGCACGGCACCATGGCGCGGCAGAAGGGCATGACCGAGGAGATGCACGAGGAATTCATGGCCGTCGTCCTGGCCGCGCAGAAGGGTAACAAGATCGCCATGGCCTATCGCGTGCCGGTCGACGCTGCATTCGAGGAGAAGTGAAAGTGAACGACGTGAAATCGCCGACCTGGGATGCCAACCTCTATCTCAAGTTCGCCGACGCGCGCCTCAGGCCCGCGATGGACCTCATGGGCCGTCTCGATCCGGCCAACGGCGCGCGACCGGGACACGCGATCTACGATCTCGGCTGCGGCGCCGGCAACATCAGCCGCATCCTGGCCGAGCGTTTCCCGGCGTCGCCGGTCGTCGGCATCGATTCGTCGGAGGAGATGCTGGCCAAGGCGCGCAGCCAGACGCCCGACAAGCGCGTGACCTTCGCCGCGGGCGACCTTGCGCACTTCAAGTCCGGCCTGCCGCCGTCGATCCTCTACAGCAACGCCGCCTATCAATGGGTCGAAGGCCATATCGATCTGTTCCCCGGCCTGCTGAAGCTCCTGCCGTCGGGTGGCCAGCTCGCGATCCAGATGCCGCGCAATCACGAGGCGCCGTCGCACGCATTGATGCGTCAAGCGGCGCAGGCCGGTCCGTGGCGCGACAAGCTCGCCAAGGTGGGCGGCATCCGCTCGGTGTACGAGCCGGGACGCTACTACGACGTGCTGAAGCCGCTGTGCTCCGATCTCGACGTCTGGGAATCGATCTATCAGCAGGTGCTCACCGGCAAGGATCCGGTGGCGCAATACACGTCGAGCACCGGCTTGCGGCCGTTCCTCGA